>JBCDCD010000031.1:0-10287 GCA_039182445.1 Pseudomonadota bacterium
CCAATAAGATGATCCCATAGATAATGACGAATGCCGTTACCGATATAGAAAAACGCGCCAAAAGCCCATAGCAAGAAAATATATGGAAAGACTGGAAATTCCAATATCGGCATAATGGCTTCAAAAGCAGGCGAATACCATACAAACGCAATAAAAAGAGCGCATAAAATAACAAACGAAACGGACAAAATGATACCCGCTGCACGTCCGGAAATCGACATGAGCGCATTATAAGGCAGACGATAAACCTGCAAATGCGGCGATAAGGGGCGTTTTTCTTCGTGGTTTTGTTTTGACATATAAAAACAGACTTTATTACTAGGAAAATAATAAAGCTTTCACTCCGCTATTCCAAGCGTAAACCGCTCAGATTCTTACAAAAAGTCTTTAATTAATGTCTCGGCGATTTGAATAGAATTCAGGGCTGCCCCTTTACGCATATTATCGGACACACACCAGAAATTTAGGCCATTTTCGACCGATAAATCTTCACGCACGCGGGACACAAACACATCATCCTCACCCGCAATCTCGGCCGGTGTAACAAATTCCATCTCGCTGTCTAGATCAATAACACTCACACCCTCTTGATCGCGCCAGAGCTTCCTCGCTTCTTTCGGCGTTAAAGGATTTTCAAGTTCGACATTCACCATTTCTGCATGACCAATAAAGACCGGCACCCGTACACAATTCGCACAGACTTTAATCTTATCATCCAAAATCTTTTTGGTTTCGACAACCATCTTCCACTCTTCTTTGGTCATACCGTCATCCATAAATGTATCGATTTGCGGAATGATGTTGAATGAAATTTGTTTCGAAAACTCTTCGCTTTTCACTTCATCGTTCATAAAGAAGTGCCGACTTTGGTTAAACAATTCATCCATCGCCCCTTTACCGGCACCTGAAACAGACTGATAAGTTGAAACAACGATACGCTTAATTGTGGCCGCATCATGAAGCGGCTTTAACGCCACCAACATTTGAATCGTTGAACAATTCGGGTTCGCAACAATATTCTTCTTGCCGTAATCTTTTAAAGCGTCTGAATTGACTTCTGGGACCACCAGCGGCACATCCGGATCCATACGGAAATGACTTGTATTATCGACAACAATCGCCCCCGCCTTTCCGGCCTTCGGTGAATATTCGGCCGATACCTTCGCACCAGGGGAAGAAAACACAAAATCCGTGCCTTTAAAGTCATATTTCGCTAAATCCTGAATCTTCAGGTCATCATCACCGAAAGAAACCTCTTTGCCAGCTGATCTGTGTGACGCCAAAGCCACCACATCAGAGACAGGAAATTCACGCTCATGCAGGATTTCAAGCATTTCACGCCCAACATTCCCGCTCGCACCCACAACTGCTACTTTATATGACATCAATATAGTCCTTTTCTATTTTCTCTTTGAGAAGGTCGCAACTCAATTTATAATTTAGAGCGTTAGAAATAACCTGAATAGCCCTATTTTTCAATAAGATTTAGAATGAGCCCTGATAAAAAAGATAAAATTGCCCAGCTAGAGCATCAACTCGCCCGCGCCGATGCTGTCGCCGCACAGAAATCAAACTTCCTTGCCACGATTAGCCATGAGATCCGTACTCCTATGCAATCTGTCTATGGATTGTTGGAGTTAATAGAACAGGAAAAGCCAGCGGGCAACATCATGACTATGGTTCAAACCGCTAGAGACTCCGCCAGCGGCCTTTTGGAGATTCTTGATGACATCCTCGACTTTGCTAAAATGGATGCCGATCAAATGGTGCTTGATAATTTCGAAATTCCGCTCAGAACATTAGTCCGCGGAATCAATGAAGCCTTGAGCGTCAAAATCCAGCAAGGCAAGAATGTCATGCTGATTGATGATATTGAGGAAGATGTACCTTTCGTTATTGCGGGTGATCCAAAACGTCTGCGCCAAATTTTGATGAACTTAGTCGGAAATGCGATTAAGTTTACCGAAGAAGGCAGTGTCGTCACTCGTATTACAAAAACAACACAAAAAATTACACCTGACAAAGAACAAATGGGCCTTCGCTTTGAAGTCATTGATACTGGCATTGGTATGACGGATGAAGCCGCAGGTCGCTTATTTAAACCGTTCTCTCAAGCCGATAACTCAACGTCACGCCGCTTTGGCGGAACGGGCTTGGGCCTATCTATCTGTAAAAAACTCGTTGAAATGATGGAAGGTCAAATTGGCGTTAAGTCCGTAGAAGGTTCTGGATCAACGTTCTGGTTTGAAATACCAACGACAGAAGTCGACACTGACAGCGATGTCACTCAAGAATTACCCAATCTCGATGGATTCTCCGTTCTTTCTGTTGAAGATCATCCGCAAGGCGCGAAAGAAATTAAGCGCTCTTTGGAATCTATCGGCGCTAAAGTAGAAAGCTGCGGCACTTATGCCGAAGCTTTAGAGCTCATTATTCGCCGTCCCTTTGATGTGGCTATCATTGATCAAGGATTACCGGATGGGCTTGGCCTCGATCTAATCCGCGAACTCATCGACATACGTCCCTTCACGGGCATTATCATGTATACAGTTCGCGACGACGCCGGGCTGCAACACACGCTTCAATCCTTAGGCGTTACTTACCTCGCAAAACCAGCAAGTCGTTTGGGATTGGCTGAAGAAGTCCTTAATGCCGCCAGTAAAGTCAAAAAGATGGCTATTGAAGGCCCCACAAAGCTTCTTATCGCCGAAGACACGGCTAGTATTCGAGATGTGCTCCAAAGGCAACTCGATACAATCGGTGTCGAGGCCACCTTTGTTGAAAATGGCGAGCAAGCGCTCAATGCCGTTCGCAGTGGTGAGTATGGCATTCTACTCACTGACCTTCATATGCCGGGTATGGATGGCTATCAAGTGATTGAAGAAATTCGTAAAGATGATGAAAAACTAGATCGTCACTTCCCTGTGATTGCCCTCACAGCAGACGTACAAATGAACCAGAGACAAATATATATGTCACACGGTTTTGATGAGTGCCTCTTGAAACCTGTTTCATTGGGTCAATTTAAAAGGCTTCTCGTACGTTGGGGGCTAATCGACTCCAGTGGTCAAGACAATGCGCCAGATAAATCAGACGGTGGAGATAAACCTAGAAGCTCTGAAACAAGCGCCATTGATATTGACGCTATTGCTGACCTGATGGGCGGATTTGACGAAAGCACTATTGAAATGCTCAATATGTTTGCTGATATGACAGAGCCGCTCATTGCTAAAATGGAACAAGCCTTACGCGATGGTGATGTGCGTCAATTGGCTGAAGAAGCGCATAGCCTTAAAGGCTCGGCTCGCTCTGCCTGTGCCAAACGTTTGGGTGATTTAGCCGATCAGTTACAAAGGGATGCCGAACACGGCGAACTCAATGAAAAGCTTGTTCTAAAAATTCAAAATGAGTTTGAAATTGTAAAAGACGATATTAAGAAGCTGTAAAATTTACGGACAGCCAACCTCTTCTCCATCGGCATCGCCGGGATAAATAGCTGTTCCCTTAGTAATCATCCAAAAACGGAAACACGTTGCTCCCGCTGAACATTTTGGGTCTGTTGCATCGGCAACACTTGTTAATTCAAGCTGTCCACCGGATGCATCAATCACATCGGCTTGACACTCCGCAAACTGCTCATCTAATTTCGCAAAGGCTGTTTGAATGAACGCATCCGTGTTGCTTGTTTCTGTGAAGTAAAAAATACCATCAGTGTCATTATAATATTCCCAAGGGGAGAATAAATCTGGCGGTGGTGGTAAAAACTTTCCAGATGACCCGCCAAAAATATCAACATGATCCTTGCTGTCACCTGGATTACCGGGACAGGCAATACTCTCAACATTATCATCTGTTTTTAATGCTGTACGATCGGCGGAAAAAGTTGGCGCATTATCCAATGTAAAATACTCATGGGTTGGCGTGAGCGGATAAGGTTGTGTAACACTTGTTGCCAACAAAGCCGGCGTATCGGAATCATCCCCAGAAGGGTAAGTTAAAATACATTCCTGAATAGCCGATTGAATAAAATCAATTTGTGACTTTAGCCCTGTAATCGCTTGATAGGTGTTTTGCGCCGTTGTCTGCTGACTCGCTGGGCGCATAAAAGAGGCCGTTAAAGCAGCCAAAAGGGCAATTGCAATAAGGATATAAATAAAGGCGCTGCCACGCTCTTTGTTGTCAAAAAGTCCGGCACGCTGCATCTTATCTCTCTAAGAGAACGGAGTAGACCACATTCCCATTTGTCGCATCATTAAAACAACCTGTAGGTTGGCCGGTGAATGCTTCACAACTAGCACCATCGCCTTGTAATACTTCTGTAGTTCCAGATGATGGAAACGTGTAAGAATCATCCATATCGCTCGTAACCAATGCCTCGTTCGAGGCTGATCGTAATGTAGGCACGGCTGCACCTGCGGGATTACAACCTGTCGTATCAATACCAACGCGATCATTAATACTTTCACAAACAGACAAAGAGACACCAGGAAGAAAAGCAATAATGTCATTCCCTGGACCTGCATCATTTAATCCAATATCAGGAATTGTCCATTCTCCATTAAAATGCCACGTGCCTTGCGTTGAGCCTTGCATTACTTCTGCTGGGGCCCTCTGATAAACACCGCCGCCGCCATTTGGATGAAATACGCCTAAGCTATCAAGCGATAAAGTACCAAAATCAGCTGGTGGATTAAATTCTAATTCTGTTGCCGCTGCACCATTTAAAATCATGCGAATAAGTGATGTTCTTAGAGAAGCGGGATATTGTGTAAGTGACGCACTATTTAATAAAGACGTTTCACGATCGGCACTCCCGCCACCTGAACGTGTAGATTGTGTTACTGCGTAGGATAAAGCCGCAAACAACGCAACGGCGATGAGAATGAGGAATAAAACATTCCCGCTTTCCTTATCATATTGTTTGTTTGTCATCCCTAATTTCTCCTTCACAAAAAACATTTTAACACTATTTGCCCCATTACAAAGTAGGATTTTCCACTGAAACCTTATTTACCTTCAAAGAGGCTGCTAATTTGGAACGTTTATCACATTCCCGCCCAACACAGAGCTTTTCAAGGCTTACGCGCCATCCATTACCACCATTTTGTACATGTCCAATCGCCTCACGAAACTCAGCAAAATTCGATGTACTGGCGGCTGTGATGATCACGGTTGAGCCTTGTGATTTAATATCGAGACCACGATAAGTCTTTTTGGCCTGTTCCACGAATTTCTCAACCTCAGTCTTGGGGATGGCAACATTCTTAATAGTCGGCACAGAAGGTTTCAAAGCTTGTGTTTCCTTCAATGTAGCCCTCAACTCCGTCAAAGACTGTGCTTGAACCGCAGCGTACAATCCGGCGGCAGCCGCCATTCCCCATGCAATACCCGCAGCAATCAAAACCGTTTGCCCAGCATTTTGCGGCAACGCTTCTAAAAAACGGTTCAGGTCTTGAGATGAATGTGCTCCGAAATACTTTTTGTATTTGCCCAAATCAAACGATTTAAAATCCATAATTACCCTTATAATTCAATATCTTAATTATTCCAAACAACCTTTAAAACAGCCTTACATTTATATAAAATTTTATCTATCTCGTGCCTTTCACCCGAACGCGGCCATCTTCCTCAATCCCAGGCTGCACCTGCCCTTTAATAGACCCTACACCCTGTCCATAAGCTGGCGGGACAAGCACTTCCCAAGAGCGACTACCGCCGTTAACTTCATATTTTACTAATGTGCCATCAATAGTTCTTAATTCATCCAACAGTTCTTGAATGCGCACCATATGTTTAATTGAATCACTTTGAAGCGCATTATACGCCTCAACCATCAATGTTTGAGATGTGCGCTGTGTATCTTCCTTGACTTGATCTAGATCTCTTTGAACAAAATTAGTAGCCAAAAACTGGAAAATTAAAAAAGCAAAAATGAGTATATTGAAGAGTATTCCTGTGTAGAGTAAAACGCGCGCCGTTGAACGTGACAATTCTTCTGTTTTGAGCATGCGATTGTGCCATGGCACCACAGACGCATTTTCAGCATCAATTGTCACAAAATTGGCATCCATGCTTTGAATACGCGGTAGCAACGTGCGGCCAGCACCAAGATAAACTTGCATCTTGGCCGTATCAGGATCCCACCTTAGAGCCGAAGCCAAGCCTTCTTGCTCATAGATATAAACCGTTTCTTTATCCCAATGCTCACTATTGCCTGGTAAAGCCGCAACAAGCGGACACCAACTATCTGGACTGGATGAAAGAGAAGAGGAAGGACAGGCAAGATACCAACAATAATTACCCTCAATAACGTAAGAAAAATGAACTTTTTCAGTACCGCAGGCTTGTGAAGCAGCATTCCAAACCGCTTCTTCCTCCGTGCCCGAGATATAGGGAACGGATCCCCCAACAAGCTCATCGGGCAAGTGAGGAGAAAGCAATTTTTCCTGTACTTTTTGCTTATTGGTCATTGCATTAATATTACTATCGGCAACTTTTTCTGCGCCCGCCATCGGATTATCCATTTTTTTTGAAAACATTATATGGAGCCCTCCAATAATCCGCCCATCATACTATCGAGACTCATATTCATGACGGTTAAAGCATAAATCGCACTACCAAAAGCAATCACAAGAAAAACCCCCGTTAAGGCAAACGCAAGCCAAACAATAAGTGAGTGTTTTGTTTTTGCCGCTTGCGAGCGCATTTCCGATATAGATTCTAATATAGTTGCCACCTGATTCAAATCAGAAAGACTCGCTAGCTCCAAACGCTCGCTCCGCGTCAGCGGTGGATGATCTAAGGCGTTCCCTAAACCTACCCCTCTATTCAGCTCAACGCTAGCATTCTCCCAATATTGAGACACTTCTGGGACAGTTGTTGCTTCTGCCGCCTGTTTTAATGTTTCATTGATAGGAACCAAACCACGAATCATACGCGATGCCGCCATCATCGAATCAGAAAAACCTAAATCTCGAAGATACGCGCCTATCAATGGAATTTTTCGAACAATACGTGCCGTTGGCCAATCTGTTTTTCCTTTATTCATAAAATAAGAAAATATCGTCCAAACCATAAAGGCGCCCAAAGCAAATGCTGTATAAATCAAAATATCCCAAGTCAAAGAAAGATTCGCGACAACACGATTATACTCTTCAAGCTTTGTCGGATCGCTTGGCGCATTATCAGTAAACCATTTTAAAACCATATCCTTACCCCAATAAAGGGATTGAACAATAGTAATTACATCAAAGCCAAGCCAACCAAGCGTCCCCATGATGGCGCGGGTATTCTTCTTTTTCTGCGTAATCGAATGAATAGCGTGCGGAATACCGTCTTGCAGCTTATTGGCTTTCTCACTACCTGCCAAAATTGCAATCGTTCCATGATCAAAAATATTTAGCGCTTTGAGCGCATCAATGACACCAAGACCGCGCGATAAGGCTTCTCTTGCCGGCGCTAAAATATTTTGTCTTTGAGGATTGGTTTCCGCCTCAATAATTTTCCAAAGTGCAACACCCGGTGATGAAACTGTGTTTGAGCGAAACATAATTCCGCGCAAAAGTTGAACCTGCCACCATGTCGATCTTGCGAGAAGCCTTTCAAGAGGCGAGCGCTTGTGCGGACGAATAAGCAACGGATACCCACCACGCTTTACCACCTCGACACGAACATCTTCTTCTGTCGGCAAATAAAACGATTCTGTGACCTTTTTAGGGCCTCCCGCTCCATCATACGCTATCTCTGCAACCCATTGTTGCATACTATTCCTCCAAATAAGAAATGGCAGCTACTGGATCCACCATTCCTGTTATAACCAAATCAACAAGCCCTTCACGTCTTGTATGTACAATCACACCGTCTTCATTTGGTAGATCATTAATATTCCCTAAGAGACATTCATAAATACTATTCCTTTGCGCCGGTCCGGACGTAAGAAGAATCGCATCCAACAATAGCGTCCGACCCAAAATCCCTGTTCTATTACAAAGCTCACAGCCTGCATTATTATGAACCTTGACCTTCTCATCTCCCTTAACACCCAATGCATCAAGGTCATGTTGTTGTAATACATCTTTGATCTCTCGTGTGTGGGCACATCCTTGGCACAATGTGCGAACAAGACGTTGGTTCAATATGGCACGCACTTGTTGTGCCAATGTATAAGTAGAAGATCTCTCACGCTCACTTGGCATCAGAGATCGCATTCTTTCAAATGTTTGCAAGGCGGTATCCGCGTGAATTGTTGAAATCACCGTGTGACCTGACTCGGCTGCACGCAGAGACGTTTCCACGGTATCCATATCCCGCATCTCCCCAATAATAATGTAATCGGGGTCATGACGCATAGAAGCTCGTATCAGATCTGCAAATTCTCCGCCTTCTTGATTGGCACGTACTTGCCATTGGGTAGCGTAACGTAATTCATATTCAATCGGATCTTCAATTGTAAGAACATGTTTACGGCGTCGATCAATTTGCTGAACGCAGGCATAAAGTGTTGTGGTTTTACCAGATCCTGTTGGTCCTGATAGTAGAATCAATCCACCGCCACCTTTAATTTCTGGCGACAACAAGCTCGCCAGATAATTACCAACATCCTCATGGCGACGAAACAACTCATCAAAACCTTTGAGCGCAGCGCGATCTAAAAGACGTAAGGTAATTTTTTCTCCGCCCTGCCCCTGTGGTCCCGCCGCAACACGAACGTCAATAGATCTTCCCTGCCAGTTAAATCCAAAACGACCATCTTTTGGTGACACACGATCCCCAAAGTTTAATCCAGCATTTCTTTTTAAAAGCGTTGTTAAACGCGCCATTGCCTCATCTGGAAGCAAATGAATGGGAATGAGATCGCCATCAATACGATACTTAATCCAGTTTGGGGCATCCGTAGCGCCCTCATGAACCAAATGAATATCAGAGGCACGCATCTGCAATGCTTCTGCTAGCATATCACGCTCAAATCGGTTGAGGAGAATACCGTTATCAATATCACTAATCCATTGCGCGAGTGTTTTTTCACAGCGATCAGCAGATAAATCGTTCACGGAACGAAGCGTTTTAATCAGCTCTGCACGATCCCAGAGCTCAACCTCAAGCTTATCAACACTCAAACCACTTCGCCGCGCAGTTGAAATAAGATTTTCTTTCTGACGCTCATTAACATCTTGAAGGGGCGCAATTTTAAGAACACCTTCTTGCAAACCAACCAAATGGATATTAAGTGGCAACCAGGATTGTACTGGCAACATCGAGCGAAGCTGATCTCCAGTGGCACGTGTACGAACACCACCTTCTTCTGCCTCCATTTCCGCTTGGTCCATTTGGATGGCACCTGCCATATCCAGTAATTGATCAGTCGATCGGCTAACACCTATATCGGCAAGTAAAGAACGCTCACGTTTGACCATATCAAGATAACGCTCTCGTCCTTCGACAGAACGCATTCGCCTTCTATCCTGCCAATGACGACGTTCAACACCAACAGGTGATCCGACATCTTGTTGGCGGCGGTCACCACTACGACGATCAGCAACAATAGTATCTGTTTCTATAGTATTGTCTGTGTCATCCATTGTTAGTTAACTTCACTCGTATCGTTACTGGTATTATTACTAGAAGTAGTATTTGTACTTCTATTCGAATTCGTTGAAGAAGATCCCGACTGCGAAGCAGAGGAGAGAGAGCGATCGAATAACAAAAGAATTCTCTGCGTAGCATTAACGAACTCAACGGCACTATTCTTAATATTCACACGCCATAACACGGCACCAATAACAGTCTCTTGACCATCAAAAACAACACGACTGCCACCAGGCCCCGAAACCACAGCGCGATTGACACCAAGTGACGTAATTTTATAGCCCTCCAAAGAGCCTGTTTGCGGTGCAGCAATAGCAGGAGGTGCGGCAGCAGGAGGCGGTGATGGTCGCGCCGCCTGTGGTTCTGCCGGCTCAGGTCCCTCACCAAGGTCCGCAACGGATATTGGCTTTACTTCTATGGTATCGCTCAATACGATGGCTTGAGAGTCTTTATTGACAGTCTGCTGCGCTTCACCACGAATAGGCAGCACCAATATACCACGGGCACCATCATGTCGAATTTGCACATCATCCAGTATCGAACCAGTACGTACTGGGTTCCACTTGATTGTTAAGGGGCATGCTTCAACAGGCTGAAGTTCAACGCCAGTTTTACAGCCGCTATCCAAAATTTCGAGGCCGTTATCCTCATTCGCAAGAGAAATCCATACCTTTCGACAAGTCGGGCCGGCGGATGATCTGG
>JBCDCD010000032.1:0-10186 GCA_039182445.1 Pseudomonadota bacterium
CCGCAGAAGTCACGGCCGTCGGGAAAATCGATAATACTGAATATCAAGTCGGTCCTATCACTCGCCAATTGCGCGAAGCCTATGAAGACCTGGTACGCCAAAAACAAGGATTCGCGCTCAACGCCGCTGAATAATGATAAAAAATATTAATACCTTAAGGTGTTGATATTGATAGATTATTCACGTATACGCCCCCACTTCTTTGTAAAATATTAACCTTTTTTTGTATAATAGGGGCAAGAATTAAAGAAACAAGGGTGAGATGGATAGGTTATCTCTAGAACAGCTTGAGATGTTTTTAAACGCTGACGCTAATATGCGTAGAAGCGACTTTGCCCTACAGGAAATTTCAACTCACATATTAGCTGATCCCCGCTATCCTGCTTATATACAGCAAGCGGCTGAAGCACTTAATTTATCTGGTGACGCGGTTGTTAATATTATTGCTGAAGCCTTTATCAGACACGAAGAGGCTAGCGGAACATTAGAAGAGATTGAATTTGACGGCTTGCAAATGGCTTATGATGGCTCCGCACAAGACTTCTTCTCAGCGATTGAAAGCAATGACTTTGATAGACTGGGTGAAGAGTACACAGCGCCAGCAGGGCAAACGATTTTTACAGGTCTAGACTTACCTGAGCCCATGAGTCCTGAAGCCTTAACAGAGGTTAGCGCACCACTCGTTCCTGAAAGACCTGATGTTTTTCCCGACACTCAATTGAATGTCGCAGAAAACGCACCCGCTTCTGAAGCACCTGAGCAACCAACCACACCTGCTTCAGAAGCAGCACCAGAAGCTATTATAACGCCAGCTTCTCTAACGGAAGAGATAGATAATACTGAGCCAACGCCTCCTGAACCTATTGTTACAGCAACAGAATCCGAACAAACAGTTGAAACAGTTACCTTAGAAGACGCTGAAATACTACTGGCCGAAATGGATGCCGAAGTGCGTAACTTCAGCCTCGAAAGCGAAGAAAATCGCCAACTCATTATGCAAGTTCAAGAGAAACTAGGCGTAAGTGTTGACGGATATGCAACATTACGTGCGAACCAGCCACAAAATGTTTCTGCTGCTATTAACGGTACTGACATGTCAGCCAATGAATATATTGCAGAGAATCTCGGCGAAACACAAACTGCCATGGCCGCTTATATACAAGAGCACCGACCTGATCTTATCGGACAAGATCTATCATCTGAAGAGCTTTTCGAAGCTATTTTGGAGGAAGCACCTCAATTAGAATTAGGTACATCTCTGGCTGCTAACTCTGTTGCACCGACTGTTCCAAATTTTAATCTAACTCCGATAGTTTCACCTGGAATTAGCTCTGATAGCACTCCGTCTATTCCCGCTACTGACGACTCTCTAGTAACAAATACACCCCCAAATTTTGTTGCTGCCGCAGCACCTTCACCAGGCATACTGCCAGATGTTAACACTGCATTTGGCACAGGTGTAAATGCAGGAGCGATGACACAGGCACCAGAATTGACACCACCAGCAAGCACTGATGTAGACACTCCCATTGTTACAGCAGAAGTTGACCAACCTATTGTTACACAACAACCAACCACGATGGCTACCCCCTCAACAGCAGATGCGCCTGCAGTAAACAACGATACCTCACTAAGACCAGATGTTGATGTTGCCTCTAGCACACCTGAATTACAAACACCTTCAGTAGCAACAGATTCTGGCGTTGAAAGTCCAATTGCTGATGCCAGACCTCAACTCTCTATGCCCACTAGCTTTGAAGCACCTGTTCAAACTGATAATGCCCCAACAGTAACAACATCACTCAGCGAAGATTTTACTTGCAACAATGGCAGTGAAACAGAGGTAGCACCAATTGTAAAAGAGATTGAAGTACCAACTGCATTGGCAGGAACAGACACAGGTCAATTCTTATCTGATGTTGCTGATATTGAGGGGCGCAATCCTATTGATTGGGACGGCGGTGCAGAATCTCTTGCTTTTGAAATCTCTAACCGTGCCTTAGCCTTAGACCCAGGATATGAGACTGTTATAGGCCAAGCACTGGAGTCAGGAAATTATGCTGCTGCAATGCATTTATCGATGCAGGCTATACATAACTCTGAGCAGTACGCAGATGGAAGCCTTCAAAGTGCCACGACAGATTACATGATGGCTATTTTGGATGGCGTTTCCGAAGCAGACGCAGTTGCAAGACACGGTAACGATGCACGTCTGATAAATGATACGGAAGCGGAACTTATATCAAGAGGTTTGCTCAATCCATATGCATCAGCCTCTCCTGAGCAAAGCCATGACTGTGAAGTAGACACTGATCCAGATCTACTCTCACAATCATCATTTACAGCAAGAACTTTCGGTTAAACATTAAAGCGGAATAAGATCACATCCCCATCGACAACATCGTAATCTTTGCCTTCTTGGCGCATTTTACCATTGTCTTTGGCCGCTTGCTCGCCGCCCAATCCAACATAATCGTCAAAAGAAATCACTTCGGCTTTGATGAATCCTTTTTCAAAATCCGTATGAATAACGCCAGCTGCTTCGGGTGCTTTTGCCCCTTTACGCACGGTCCATGCCTTACTTTCTTTCGGTCCCGCCGTGAAATAAGTTTGCAACCCGAGTAAACCGTATCCCGCCTTGATAATGCGATCGAGTCCTGCTTCTTCTAAACCAATTGCTTCAAGAAATTCTTTTTTCTCATCCGCTGTTTCCAATTGCGCAATTTCCGATTCAATCGCCGCGCAAATTACTACCGATGTCGCACCTTGCTCCGCTGCCATCGTCGCGACTTTCTGCGTCATCTCATTGCCGCCCGCAGCGTCATCTTCATTGACGTTACAAACATAAAGGATCGGTTTGGCCGTGAGCATCCCCAGCTGTTTCATCCAGCGTGTTTCATCTTCATTCGAAGGCTCAACCACACGCGCTGGCTTGCCATCATCCAACGCTGCTTTGACCAGCGCCATAAATTCATACTGGCCTTTGAACTCTTTATCGCCGCCTTTGGCTTTGCGTTCAATGTTGGTGATTTGTTTATCAATTGACTCGAGATCGGCAAGCAACAATTCTGTTTCAATAGTTTCTGCATCACGGATTGGATCGACGTTGCCATCAACATGGGTAATATCGCTATCTTCAAAACAACGCAGTACGTGAATAATCGCATCAGTCTCACGAATATTTGAAAGGAACTGATTGCCCAACCCCTCCCCTTTACTCGCCCCCTTGACAAGCCCCGCAATATCAACGAATTCCAATTGTGTCGGAATAGTTTTTTCTGATTTGGCAATGGAAGAGATTTTTGCAAGCCGTGGATCGGGCACCGCCACTTTACCGACATTCGGCTCAATCGTACAAAACGGAAAATTCGCCGCCTGCGCCGCCGCCGTTGCCGTCAACGCATTAAACAAGGTCGACTTCCCTACATTTGGCAGCCCAACAATTCCACAATTAAAACCCATGATTATTTCCTCTCAAAAATATGAGCATAACTTAAAGGTTTTTTAAAAAATAAAAAGAGAAAATAAAGATAGTAACTATAAGCCTGCAAGCTCTATATAGCGAGCATTAGCTTTAGGGTTAAGCCTTTCAAAAGCAGCAGATCCACGTCTAGGAATACGGCCTTTGATTGTTCTTAAAAACTCCGGTGCATCTTCAACTTTGACACCAAATTTTTTGCTTAGGCTTTCTTGTAACCCAGTAATAATAGCTTCGCGCTCCTCATCTGATGGAGCTTTATCATCATCTAAAATCGCAATATCAACATGAGTTCCTAAAATGGTATCAGAAGATGGACGTGCTCTAATCATATGCTTATCGGTATAGCCAGAAGAATCTAAAAAGTCATTTACAGCTCTCGCTAAATCAAAAGGATCTCTATGACTACCATGTGCCATTGCTTCAAACATATTATATTCCTTATTTGGTAATGTTGATAATTTAAATAGCTTTAAAATTATGTCAATAAAAAACCTAAAAACTATTAATCCGCGTCATATAATCGTCGTTATTACCATCAATCAGCATATCCGCATAACGCGATAAATCGTCAATCCAATCGGGCAACCATTTCTGCTCATCCTTACTGAAATCATTGAGCACATAACCACTGACACGATTTTTGTCACCCGGATGACCAATGCCGCAGCGCACCCGCCAGTAATTCTTATTCCCCAAATGCTGATCGATCGATTTCAATCCATTATGCCCGCCAGCACCGCCGCCTTGTTTCACTTTAATCCGGCGTGGAGCCAAATCGAGCTCATCATGAAACACGATAATTTTTTCTGGCGGAATTTTAAAAAACTTTGCGGCCTTTCCCACCGATTGTCCTGACTCATTCATATAAGTTTGCGGTTTGAGCAACGCAATTTTCTGATTGCCCAATCGCCCTTCGCTCAACTCACCTTGGAACTTACCTTTAAATGTCGGAAAATTATTCGTTCGCGCAAGCTCATCGATCACCATAAATCCAATGTTATGGCGATTGCCTTCATGCTTGCTTCCGGGATTGCCCAATCCGACCAGTAAAAACATCTCTTCTCGCTGTTTTGTTTTGAAAAAATTAAACATTTCGCTTCCAAATCACAAGGCTCACCGTCGCTCGGGGCGTTTCTTCTGTGCATATTCATGCAACGGCATCCCCAATTGCGCCCGACGAATGACAATATAAAGCGCAAACCCCCAATCAGACATCATTAGGAAAAAAGGATACATCAAATTCTGCCATGTGGGGTCTGGTATAGCAAACAACATGAGAAAATATCTTGCCCCCGCCATAAAAGCCGAGATTGGCGGCTCGGTATCTGGTTTATGAAATGATTTTCGTATCGTTGGCCATAAAGTCAGAGTATCAATCGCCATAATGATAAATAAGGCAATCATTAGATTATCTGTAGCTTTCCAAATGGGAATAGCCGCAAGACAAACTAGTAATGCAAACCAATCACTTTTCGTATAATTTTTTTCGCCAATAAATAGAGCGAAAACAGCAATCATAAAGCAGGTAACAGAAACAAACGCCATCGACCATGCGGAAGGACCAGCATTGAGTTCAAATTGCGCTAATGTCCCAATGCCTGTAATAACGCCAAATAAAAACCATGTGAAAGCATGCGGTTTGGTCTCACCTTTATAAATTGTATAAAAGTAAGTACCGTATCGTGCAAACATCAAAACGACAGCAGCGATTGCAAAAAAAGTATATTGATCGATCATAAAAATTCTTTATTCAAGTGTATCACTTTGTCAGCGTAGCGGGCTTGCCCGCCTGAGCGCAATAAAAAAGGCGCGAACAATCGCGCCCTCTTAAAAATTAATACGTGAAAAGAATTAGTCTTTCTTCTCTTCGGCTGGGGCATCGCCTTCACCACCTTCGGCTTTAGCTGCGCCTTCGCCGCCTTCACCTTCGGCTGCTTCTGCACCCTCTTCGCCTTCGGCGCCTTCTTCAGCTTCTGGCTCTTCTTCAATAATCGCACGTGGTGCGGAGATTGTTGCCAATGTGAAATCACGATCATCAATCGCGGGCTTCGCGCCATCTGGCATATCGGCGTTTGAAATTTTGACAGAGTCACCAATTTCAAAATCAGCGAGATCAACAACGATTTCATCCGGAATGTTTTTCGCTTTACAGACAACTTCAACGTCAAAACGCACAATGTTCAACACACCTTTTTCTTGCGTATATTTTGCACTGTCTTGGTTGGTGTAGTTCACCGGAACTGCAACCGTAATCGTTGTCTTGTCACTGACGCGCAAGAAATCAATGTGTAACACATTGTCTTTTACCGGGTGTAATTGAACATCACGCGCAAGAACAATGTTCTTCTCGCCATCAACATCCAATTCACACAAGGTCGTGAACATTTGACCTTTGTTATATTCGACATTCGCATCTTTCGCGGACATCGCAATTGTTATAGGGGCTTTGTTATCGCCGTAAATCACGGCCGGGACTTTATCTTCGCGGCGTAGTGCTCGTGCGACCCCCTTACCGGCGCGCTCACGTTTTTCCGCTGTCATAGCATATTGTTTTGCCATTTTCAGTTTCCTTCATAGTTAATTTACGATCGGCCTCCAGGGGTGTTCCGATCACATATGTATCGTCATACGCATCATAGCGAGAACGAATGGACGCTAAATAGCAGGATTTTGGGTGAAATTACAAGGGTTTTTTACTTAAAGAGCGCGGAAATAGAGCGTTCTTCGTAGATCCGCTTGATCGCTTCCCCGATAAGCGGGGCGACGCTGAGCTGCTCAATATTATGCGCCACGCGCACTGCTTCGGTCGCGGCAATGGAATCTGTAATCACCAGGCTTTCCAAAGGGCTGGAGGAAACACGCGCGACCGCACCACCAGACAGTACCCCATGCACCACATAGCCATGCACCGATTTCGCCCCTTTTTCCTTGAGCGCACCGGCCGCATTACAGAGCGTACCTGCTGAATCCACAATATCGTCGATCAAGATACAATCCTTGCCTTCGATATTCCCGATAACATTCATGACTTCCGACACGCCGGCCTTCTCCCTGCGCTTATCGATAATTGCCAAATCGGCATTCATGCGCTTGGCAATCGCCCGCGCACGCACAACGCCACCGACATCCGGTGACACCATCACCAAATTATCGCCTTTGAACTTACCCTTCATATCCTCAACCATTGTCGGTGAGGCAATAAGATTATCGGTCGGAATATCAAAAAACCCTTGAATCTGTCCGGCATGAAGATCAAGGGTTAAAACGCGGTCTGCACCCGCAGAGGTGATCAGATTGGCAACAAGCTTGGCCGAGATCGGTGTCCTGCCGCCTGTCTTTCGATCCTGCCGCGCATACCCATAATAAGGGAGCACCGCTGTGATCCGTTTCGCCGATCCGCGTTTGAGCGCATCGATCGAAATCAGCAATTCCATAAGATTATCGTTCGCCGGATAAGACGTCGATTGGATAACAAACACATCCTGCCCCCGCACATTCTCCATAATCTCAACGAAGACTTCCATATCGGAAAAACGGCGAATACTTGCTTTTGTCAGAGGAACGTTTAGGTAAGCGGAAATCGCTTCAGAAAGAGAACGGTTGGAATTACCGGCGATGATTTTCATGGTTTTCATAAACCCTAAAGTCGTGATCTTAAGGCACTGTAGAAAAAGAAAAGTTTGAAATCAATAAGAGTTTTAAACTTTTAAGGAAATTTTTTAATTACTTGATCATAATCGCCGAAATTTGCCGCCCATAATCTGGCTCATCACGATGCGTTTTGCGACGATAGCTAAAGAAACTCTGCTCTTCTTTATAGGTATCATGACCCGATATTGAGACATTTTTTACCCCCGCCAATGCCAATCGCTGTGCAATATATCCCGGCAAATCGAACATCAGCTTGCCTTCCGTTGCTGTTTCTTTGAAAAATCGCTCATTCTCGTCAGATTGCTCTAAAAACGGGTCAATAAACGCCTGCCCTACCTCATAAGACGCGGGTCCAATACACGGCCCAATGGCCACTTTTATATTTTGGAGCGGTGACCCAAGCTCTTGCATCTTCAACAAGGTCGACTCCAGCACGCCGCCCACTGCACCTTTCCACCCCGCATGTGCGACTCCTACAACCGAAGGGCCGCTTGTTTTCTTGCCTTCAAAGAGGATCGGGCCACAATCTGCCGTTAAAACCCCTAAGATCAACCCCGGCTTGTCGGTCACCATAGCATCGGCTTGCACGTCATTTGTATCGGCTTTCTGGTTCACGATGATGCAATCCGGGCTGTGCACTTGATACAAAGTACAGAGATGATCCAACTCTTTTCCAAACTCACGCGCCACCAATTGACGGTTGGTCATCACTTTTTCGGCCGCGTCATCTGACCCTATTCCACAATTGAGGCTTTCAAAGAGCCCCCCACTGATACCGCCTGTACGTCCAAAAAAGCCATGTTTTACTTGATTTGAGAATTGATTATTATGACCAATTATCATGTGTACCCCTCTAACTTCAATTTTGTATCCGGCGTAAACGCCATCACTTTAAATAGGTCACCCATTTGATGCTTTTTTGTATCCGTTCCTATCAGTCGTGTCATCGCTGATGCAATATCCTCTCGCTGCTGACCCGACGCATTTTCCAGGAGTTGCGCCGCCCTCGTCTCAACACCGAGCGCTTTCAAAAACTGCGCCTGTGACACGGGACCAAAGAGCGTCATATTTTTTTTCAAAATCTCTTCTCCCAAAAATGCAAAATTTACATGAGTTGTCATATCACATAGTCCGGGCGTATCGAAAATACCTATATAGCGATGATCTTTGACTGCCTGTAGTGTGTCACCATAGGTAGGCAAAGTGAACCCATAATCTATAAATAGCGCTATACCTTTATGTTTAATCAGATTATTTATGACTTCATGAAGAAACGATATTTGTTCATGTGATACTTCAATATGATCCCCTTCTTGAGGGGGGAACAACATCGCCGGAAAATGGAGATTTTCATCAATTTTCTCATTATTTCGGCATATATGATACGTGCCGTTTTTATTAATATCGACCATTTTTTCATGCCATGCCGCGTCAAAAAATTCAAATTGACGCGCCGGCAAGGCATCGAGGAACTCATTGCCGAACAAAATTAACGGCGCATGATCGGGTATCATGGCGACATCATGCACCCATTGCACATCATAATCGGCCAATATCTCTTTTTGTTGTTCAATTAGAACCGGACTCATCTCCATAAGGACAATATTTGACGCCTCAATAAAGAACGGCATCGTCTTTTGTGCCGTTCGCAAGATATCCTGCATCAACGTGCCTCGTCCTGGCCCACATTCGCATAATATGAAAGGATCAGGCGATCCCATTTTGATCCAGCTATCTATTAACCAAGCACCGATCATTTCTCCAAAGATTTGAGAAATTTCAGGTGCCGTAATAAAGTCTCCTTTCACCCCCAAAGGATCCCTTGTTGTGTAATATCCATAGTCAGGATGTGATAAGCATAAACCCATATATTCTGCGATATTTATGGGTCCGTATGTGTGGATCTTTTTACGAATTATGGCATCTAACGGTGTATGCTCAGCCATGTTTTTTTCGACCAAAAGTAAGCGCGTAAATGATCGCCCCAAGACCGACAATAACCATCGGTAAACTTAAAATTTGTCCCATAGAAATGGATCCGAATATGAACCCTAAATGCGCATCCGGTTCACGGAATTGTTCGATGAAAATGCGGAAAATACCATAGCCGGCCAGAAATGTTCCCGTCACAGTCCCCGGAAGGTTGCGTGTTTTGGACCATAAATACAGCGCCATGAGGATCAAAAATAAGACAAGTCCCTCCAATATCGCTTCATAAAGCTGGCTCGGGTGCCGCGGATCAGGACCGGCCATCGGGAACACAACGCCCCAAGGCTGGGTTGTCACCCTGCCCCATAGCTCGCCATTAATGAAGTTCGCAATGCGCCCAAAAAACAGGCCGATGGGTACTACGGCGCAGACCACGTCGGTCAGCCTTAACAGCGGAATTCTCTGTATAAACGCATAGCCAAAGAGTGCAATGATCACCCCCAGCGCGCCGCCATGGAACGACATGCCCCCTTGCCAGACTTGCAAGACGGCCAGCGGATCATGAACAATCAACGCCGGTTGATAAAAGAGCACATAACCCAAACGCCCCCCAAGGATGATCCCCAAAATGGCCCAGGGTAGAAAATCATCGAGTTTCGCTTCGCTCGGTGGTTGGGTCTTATCGCGTCGCTTGAGCCAGAGTGCATATCGCCAGCCACCAAGGATCCCCGCCAAATAAGCCAGCGCGTACCAGCGCACCACCAACGGGCCAATCGAAAACGCAATCGGATCTATTTCGGGGAAAGGCAAACTCATTACAGATAAGGATCTTCTGTCGCCATATAGCTCGCGACGTAGTCACGCACACCATCTTCGAGGCTCATAAACGCGTCTTTAAATCCAGCATCACGCAATTTCTGCATGTTTGCTTCCGTGAAATACTGATATTTCTCGCGGAGATTTTCCGGCATATCGATATAATTGATCTTCGGCTCTTTACCGGCCGCCGCAAAAGTTGCCTCAGCAAGATCTTTAAAGCTTCGTGCCTTACCCGTGCCGACATTAAACAGACCATTGACGGAGTCATTTTCGAGCAGCCAGAGCATCACATTGACGCAATCTTTC
>JBCDCD010000033.1:0-10074 GCA_039182445.1 Pseudomonadota bacterium
GTCGATGATGCACGGACAATTACTGTTTCGCGGGAGTTTGGGATGACCCCAGCGGAGCTTATAAAACGTTATGCGAGTAATCGTTTTAACGTCACGCAACAGCCAACGCGCTTGGTGTTTGATATCAAGACAGCGAGTTTGAAGAAGTATCAGGAAGAGACGGATCCGCTCGCGATCATGACGGGGCTGACCAATGATATTTATAAAATGACGGTGTTGATTGCCATGCATCCTGTTCGAGATGGAATCAAACAAGAGCCCTTTACGATTTACTACGAACAGGAATTGATTATTTCATCGAATACGTCTTTGGCCGATCGTGAGTATCGCCAGTTTGAATTTATGGAAGATATGATCACCGATATTGATCAATCCGTCGCGCAAATCGTTACAACAAAACTAAATTAAGACTTCCAGAAATGCGGGATGAAGAGCACGAGAACGGTAAAGAGTTCGAGGCGTCCTAAAATCATACCAATACACATGATCCATTTAGCGGAATCGGGAAGTGGCTCAAACGTTCCAGTCGGTCCAATGATATCACCCAAGCCGGGCCCAACATTGGCAATGGTTGTTGCCGCGCCAGACATGGCCGTCAAGAAATCGAGACCAATAAAAGAGAGACTGACGGCTAAGAAGGCGTAGCAAAGAATAAAGACGAAAAAGAAGCTCATCACAGATGAGGCAACGCCTTTCGGGATGGCTTGGTGGTTATAATGCGGTACAAAGACGCCGTGTGGGTGTACGAGTTGTTTGAGCTGCGTTTTCATCACCGACCAGAGCACTTGGAAGCGGAAGATTTTAATACCGCATGTCGTCGAGCCAGCACAGCCACCAATAACCATGAGGAAAAGCAAGACAGTAACCGCAAAACCACCCCATGCGGCATAATCCCCATTCACGTAACCTGTACCCGTAATCAGGGATACAACATTAAAGCTGGCGCGGCGCACAGCTTCGCCTAATGAAATACCGTTAAAGGTCAGAAGGTAAATCACCATGAAAGCGATGGCAGTGACCACCAACGTTAAAAATGCTTTTACCTGCGCGTCTTTAAAGAGGCAGCGCCAATTGCCACGCAAAGCTTTGACGTAGAGCACGAAAGGAAGACCGCCAAGTAACATAAAGGTAATCGCGGTGATCTCTGCCCAGACAGTATCAAAAGCGCTGAAAGAGGAGTCAAAAGTTGAAAAGCCCCCTGTGGCGATAGTCGTCATTGAATGCGCGATTGCATCAAAACCGCTCATGCCGGAGAGCTTGTAACAAAACATACAAAGAAAAGTGAGTGCGAGGTAAACCAAGCCAATAGAGGTTGCTATTTGTTTGGCGCGCGGCAGCGCCTTTTCACTCTCGGATGACTCTGTTTGGAAGAGCTGCATCCCCCCAACCTTCAAGAAGGGAAGGACGGATAAAGCCATCACGATAATACCGATACCGCCAAGCCATTGTAGAATAGCACGCCAGAGTAAAATGCCGGGTGGGGCACTGTTGATGTCTGTCATCACCGTGGAGCCTGTTGTGGTAATGCCGGAAACTGCCTCAAACAATGAATCGGTGATGCTCATTTGCATGTTGGAGAAGATAAACGGCAGGCTTGCCGCAAAGGCCAACACCACCCAGCTTAAAGTCGTAAGAACAAAAGTTTGGCGCACATTCATCTTAAAGGAATGGCCGTGGTTGATCAGAATAAGGGCACCACCAATAAAGGCGACAAAAACCATGCTCAATAAAAAAACTTTCCAGTCTTCATTGCCTGTGACGAGATCGGCAATGAGAGGAAAAACCATCCCTGCCGCCAAAGTGCAGAGTAAGATGCCAATAACGTAGAAAATCGGACGAATATCCATAGCGTTATAATAAACCAGTTCCCTATAAAGAAAAAGGCCGGACTATATCCGGCCTTTTTAATTCTTTGTTGTGACGAATTACTGGAAGGTAATTTCTGTCCGACGGTTGGCAGGCTCACGCACACCATCCTCGGTTTCGACCAATAGTTCGTTTTCACCACGGTGGTTCACAACCATAAGGTTTGGATCCACACCACGCTCAACCATCGCATCGCGAACAACATTTGCACGGCGCATAGAGAGCTTCTGGTTGTAGCTATCAGAGCCGGATGTATCGGTGTGACCGACAAGCTGGATGCTCACCAAGCTTCTGTTCTGTGCTTCTGCTGCAGCGGCATCAAGAATGCTGATTGCTCCAGGGTTCAAGCTGTATTCATCCCAGTCGAAGAACACGATGTATTTTGCATCTTCAACTTTCATTGGCTCATTTGGATCAACATCAAATGGCTGCGCAACTGGCTCAGGCGCCGGTGGAGGTGGAGGCATTGCTGCTTCTAATTTTGCAATCGCATCCATGTACGCTGATTTACAGGCAGAAATTCTGTCCTGTTGGAAATTCTCTTCTTGCTCTTCAATCCAGCAATCAAATTTTGCTTGGGCGAAAGCAGAAAGTTCAGGTTGCATCTCACGGGCGCCCCATGCGTAAACATTGACGAGGCGAGAACGGGCAACAATTAATTCTTCGGCGTGACCCGGAAGAAGGTTCCAATCACTGACTGGCTCCGGCATGACCATGTCACCGCGTGCTGCGGCCAAGCCTTTACGGCTGAAGTGTAATGAGTCAGCATGATCCGTGAAGTTGTCTAATTCCGTATTCACATAGTCTCTATATTCTTTTGTTAGTGCTTGAGTAAAAGCATTTCCAACAGCAGAGACTTCGTTGATTGATTCTACTTCTTCATATTTTGTTGTGGTACATGCACTTACGGCCACAACAGCTAGCATGATTGTCAATGATCGCAATAGGGTCATCGGGACAACTCCTTAATTCTAAATTACTACAATGGTTTGATGATCAAACCGATATTATGTTTTATACGCCTATTCGTTGAAAAGTAAAGGTATCTTCTTCAAAAATAGGGGTTTTTTTGAGCCTGTGCATATTCTTTGCGGGGGGATCTTGACAAAGGGGGGTAATATTCTGTAACACTTCGCGCCGGTAAGAATATTTCAATGAATTTATAAAGAGGTGTGTTTATGACAATAGTCCGTACGATGGCTGTTCTGGTTGCCAATGGCTTTGATGAAGCTGAGTTTATCTCCCTACAAAAAATGATGCGCGAAATGGGAATTTCCATGAAAATTGTGAGCGCTAATCAAGGATTGGTGAATGGTTGGAACGGTTCTGGATGGGGACATAATTATGCGGTAGACGCCCAACTCAACACGGCTTTAGGCGTCGATTATGACGGTGTTGTGATCATGAGCGGAGAGCGTAGCCATCAGAAATTGGAAACAACCGCACACACCAAGCGATTCGTAAACAGCATCGTTGAATCCGGAAAGCCGGTAATTGCGGTTGCTGATGCCGAAGATATGATGAACAGACAAGGTATGATGATGGGTGATAACGTCATGGCAGGCGCTTGGTCTGATGATTTTATGACTCAAATGACAGATATGCTTCACAATTCAGATGACATGAAGCAAGCGGCGTAATATTCTGCTGCTTAATGAAAGCTGAAACACAATCTACAATCAATGATATCAAGAGCGCCTTAGATGTTCTGAGGAGGCATCTTTGACTGGGATCAGGCGGTAAAACGGCTGGATGAGCTCAATGCGCTCGTCGAAGATCCTGATTTGTGGAATGATGCGGAGAAAGCGCAAAGCTTAATGCGCGAACGCACACGCCTTGATGATCAAATCGCGGCGGTTAGGAAAATCGAAACAGATGTAGCGGATAATGCCGATCTCATTGAGTTGGGAGAGGAAGAGGGTGATGACGATATCGTTGCCGAGGCGGAAGACAATCTCGAACAACTTAAAGTAATGGTTGAGAAGCGGCAGCTAGAAAGCTTGTTATCCGGTGAGGCCGATCCCAATGATTGTTTTTTGGAAGTGAATTCCGGCGCTGGTGGTACCGAAGCGCAAGACTGGGCGGAGATGTTGTTGCGCATGTATCTTCGCTGGGCAGAGAAGCGTGGATTTAAAACAAACATCATTGATCGGAGTGATGGAGAGGAAGCCGGCATTAAATCCGCAACGGTTCGTATCAATGGTGAAATGGCCTATGGCTGGGCGAAAACGGAAAGCGGTGTCCATCGTTTGGTGAGAATCTCGCCTTATGATTCCAACGCGCGCCGTCATACCAGTTTTGCCTCTGTCATGATCTCTCCGGTGGTGGATGACAATATCGATATCGAAATAGATGAAAAAGATTTGCGGATTGATACATATCGATCGAGTGGCGCGGGTGGGCAGCACGTCAATACAACCGATAGTGCGGTGCGCATTACCCACGAGCCGACCGGAATTGTGGTTGCTTGTCAGAATGAACGCTCCCAGCATAAAAATAAAGATACGGCTATGAGCATGTTAAAAGCGCGTTTGTATGAGGCGGAAATCCAAAAGCGTGAACAGGCCGCGGCAGAAGCGCATGAGGAAAAAAGTGATATTGGTTGGGGGCATGCTATTCGATCTTACGTTCTGCATCCGTATCAAATGGTCAAAGATCAACGCACCGCTCATGAAACTACCGACACATACGGTGTGCTAGATGGGAAAATTGATGATTTCCTCGAGGCGGCGCTGGCCAAAAAGCTAGAAGAGGATTAGACACAGCTAAATCAAGCTTCAGGCGCGATATCGCTTGATTTTCAATAAGGGCTTTCCTAAGGTCAATCCAAATTAGAGAAACGATTCTTATGATGCATAGATTTTTAATAGCTGTAGCTCTTTTGCTTGTCATAGCGGCCGTTCCCGCTCTCGCGCAAACACCCGGTAAAGTTATTCCGCAATTTATTCCCGCCAGTGGTTGGACGGTGAAGCCAGCCTTGATGGTAGAGGATCGTAATCTCACCAATATTCGTATTCCTTGCATGATGATGGTCGAATATGACAACGGCTTTACCTTGCGTTTGTCGGGGGGTGGTAGCCAGCTCTTGGCCATGGCGATCGATTTCCGTCAGGATGTTTTCACGCGTGGTAAGCAATATAACGCTTCCTTCATGGTCGATGGCATGATGGCGGGAAGCTCAAAGGCGACCGCCTTTGATGATAATGTTTTGATTTTTAATGCACGACCTATGAATGGTTTTTATCAGCAATTGCAAGCCGCGCAGAAATTAACGTTGAACGTTGAAGGCAATCAATTCCATTTCACGCTCGGGAATATCGCCGAAGCTTTTGGTCGATTGGAAAAATGTTATGCGGGCGATCATTCGCAATCAAGTGCGAGCAAGCCAATGCCCGTTGGCTTACACAATGCACCGATGAAAGATAGCGCTTTGCCACAAACATCTGGCTCCCCGGACTGGCAAGACACACGTGAAAATGTCAGCCGTATGCCACATGATACATCAATGCCGGATAGTCAGCCGCGCCGCGCGAAACCGGCGCAAGTTTGGCGTGCAAAAGCGGGCGACACCATCAAAGAAACGTTGATGGCTTGGTCGGATCAAGCAGGTGTCGAGCTAGATTGGCAAGCCACTGCTTCTGGTATTGTTGTAACCGACATAGCGATGACAGGCCATTTCGAAGAAGCAGTGCAAAGCCTCTTAGCACAAAATGCAGCAGCGACAGGATTACAGGCGGACTTAATTGGCGGCGGTGTTCAACGCAAATCAAAATCGCCGCAACCAATTATGCCTGTATCGGTTGAACCACAAAAACCGCGCGTTTCGAGAAAAGACAGCATGATGGGATTGGCAAGTTCTTCTCGTTGGTCGGTTCCTGCTGGCAGTAACTTGCGCCGTGTTTTGGAAGTTTGGTCACAAAAAGAAGGGATCGAGCTTTTCTGGCAAGCCAATCAAGCTTTTGCTGTGAAGCATAACGTTTCCAATAACGGTGGTTACACGCAAGCCGTTGAAGAGTTGCTCAGCCAGTATGTGAATGATTCGATTCGGCCGATTGCGCAATTGAATACCGATCCAAATACTGGACGTCGCATTTTGATTGTTCAATCGTCCCGCGTTCTTTAGAGATCTTTTTACTCAATAAGGGGAAAACCCCAGAAATACACACTTCTTGCTTGGTTTTTCGCCGAAAGCCGTGCTAATTTTACCTGTTTTATAGATTCCTTTTGAGGGGCACATATCCGGGGTATAAAAAATGACGTTTGCAAAAATCATCTCAGCCATTCCTAAACATAAATTCATCATTGGTGGCTTGTCTTTAACCGCCATGTTGATCGCTATGCCAACAACAACGCGGTCACAAGAGGTGGCGGCCTTAAACCCAACCTCCGGATGGGATTTAAACATGCCGGGTGGTGAGAATGCTTATTGTGCTTTGTCACGCTCCTTTGACCAAGACATTGTCCTTAGTTTAGGGCGCAATCAAGCTGAAGAATATTCATTGGCGATTGATTTCCAAACCGCAAAACTGGATCCCGAAAAAGCGTATTCAATAACTTTACAGCCAGGTCCTGGGCAAATCCGTGCGTATGAAATGTTGCCGGCATCAGCACGAGCGATGGTTGTGCGTTTGGGGTATGACGATACTTTCTTTAAGGCGTTGGAAAAATCAGGTGCTTTGAAGGCAGAGATCAACAAGGTTCAGTATAATTTCAAAATGTCCGATATGGTCGCGGCTCAAGACCAGCTCAGCACCTGTATGGCGAAGTTGAAAGGCGAGTCCCCGCAACAAATGGCAAAGTTTGAAGCGGAAAAAATTGTTGATCCGGCGGAAAAAATCGAAGCGAAACCTGTTGTTGAAGAAGCTGCAGAAAAAGTAGAAGAGGTTAAAGAAGAGGTGCAAGCTGAGGCCGTTAAGGCTACTGCGGAACCAAAAGAGTTAATTGCGTCTGCAGCACCTCAACCAGAAGAGCAAAAACCGGAAATAAAAATTGAACGCGTAGGCCAACAACAAAAACCAATCGAAGAAATAAAACCTGAAGAGGCCAAGACAGCGGCTGTTGAAGAGGCTGCAGAACCTATAAAAGAAGCCAAAGTAGAAGAAACTCAGCCTAAAGGGCAGCCAAAAGTGGAAGAGCAAGCAAAGCCTGAAGAAAAACCTGTTGAGGTGGCTTTCGAAAAAGAAGAAGAAAAAACACTCGCGACAAAAATTGTGCCGCAACCAACACCGGGTCGTTTAAAGCGTCCTGATAGTGTGCAGCGTGAACAACGTGTTGCATCGAGCGTGTCTAGAGTTTCAGCAAAACCAATGGTGGAGAAGAAGCCTGCACCTGAGATGGCAAAAGAGGAAGCAACCCCTAAACCGATGTCTGCGCCAGAGGTGAAGGCGGATAAGGTTTCGACACCAATCCCAAAAGAAGAAAAGGTGGTAGAAGAGAAAGTTGTGAAAGCAGAACCGAAAAAGGAAAAACCTGTAGAGGAGAAAGTTGCAAAAGTAGAACCAGAACCAGAACCAAAAGAAGAGCAGAAGGCGCCTGTGCCGCCAAAGTCGGAAAATCTAGATGCTATTCGTGAGGAAGTGGCGATCCTGCGCATTGAAAATCAAAAACTGTATGAAGATGCCCGAAAAGCCCGAGCGCAAATTGATAGTGTGGCGGTAGAAAGTGGCAATCAAGCGCTACGTCGCATTCGCGAGTATGAAAAGAAGTTAGAAGCGCAAAAAGCCGATAATGTCGCGCTTTCGCGTGAGATTGAAGAATTACGCACTATGCAAGAAGATGGCCGTATGGATGTTGTGCGTGGCGATTGGGACTTGGAAAAGGCAACCAAGCGGTATAATGAAGCGGAACGTGAAATTAAACGCCTCGGTCTTTTATTAGAGCAACAGAAGAGCGCGCATCGTCGTGAGAAGTCTGAGTTGGAGCAGATGCTTTTTGATCCGGCCGTGACAGAAAGAGAGCAGCGCAATAAATTGGCCGCTCTTGAAAGACAAGTGGAAGAGAGCAATCTTAAGTTGGAGCGTGCTCAAAAAGAGATGGCTGAACAGGCGAAGGCGCCGCCAAAGGAAATTATCAAACCTGACCCTAAAGTGTTGCAGGAAAAACAGCGTTTGGCCGCTGAAAAAGCGAAGTTAGAACAAGAATTACAACAAGCGAAGGCGGCGCTCGCGCAAAAGCCAAAAACAGTGGCGCCTGATCCTATGGTGGAAGAAGAAAATAAGAAGTTAGCTGTGAAGACACAACTACTTGAGCAGCAACTGCTAGCCGCTCAAGCACAGCTAAAGCAGGCGCAGGCAAAGCCGGCAGTTTCGGTTGACCCAAAAATTGAAGAGCAAAATAAGCAATTGGCGATCGAAAAAGAGCGTCTTGCTCAAGAATTGCAACGAGCACAATCGCAGCTAAAACAAGCCAAGATTGCAATGACCAATCAACCGCGTGTTCCTGTTTCAAAGCCGGACCCAAAAGTGCAGCAGAACAATATACAGATTGAGCAATTGAACAAAAAAATAGAAATGCAAAATGAGCAGTTGCAGGTGTATCAACGCAAAATAGCTGAAGAAAACCAGCAAAAACAATCTCTATTGCAACAGCAGGCGGCTTTAAAGCAACAGGCAGAGCAAGCTGCACAACAAGCAGCGCAAGCGGCTGCACAAGCACAGGCTGTGCAGCAATCGATGTTAGAAGCCCAAAAGCAGGCGGCTGAACAAGCGGCGAGAATTGCAGCAGAACAAGCGGCCAAAGCAGCAGCAGCCCAGGCAGCACAATTAGCTGAAAAGCAAGCGGCACAATTAGCCGCTCAGCAAGCAGCGCAACAACAAGCAGCAGAGTTAGCGGCACAAAAACAAGCGGCTGAACAGGCGGCCATCGATCGCGCACGACAATTAGCAGCACAGCGCGCGGCACAGGAGCGTGCTCAAGAAGAAGCAAGAAGACAAGCGGCTATAGAAGCAGAAAAAGCGCGTCAGCAAAAAGTAACCTATTCTAAAAATGATTTGGAAACGTTGCTGAATCGCTCTGGCTTAACATTGCGTAATGGCGTCGCACAGAAATCTGAAACATTGTATCGCTGGAACACAGGCACCATCAATGGAACGGCCTCTATTGCACCAGCAAAGAATGGATCCAACATTGCCCGCTTCGTGGATAGCTATATTAATGGTGCGGAACGTGCCTGTAATGGTGAATTTGCCTCTTTACCAGCTTCATCCGGGCCAAATAGTTATGAAATTGCCTGTATTGGTCCAACACGCAGTAGTTCTTCTTCTGTGATATTCGTTGAGCAAAAAGGGCATTATTTGGCGATTGCGCATGAAACCACCGCAGAAGACATGGATTTGGCCATGGATGCGCGGGATCGGGTTGCTGACAGTTTATAGCCACAATTATCCCTTTATTTTGAAACATTTTTTCTTATGATGTTTGCTATCCGGCAGACATAAAATAAGAGGATCTTATGCGTTTCATTATCGGCTTTTTATCAGTTTTGGCTCTTTTTGTTGTGGGGGCGCTTATTGGCCCGCAATTTGTTGATTGGGAAAAATACAAACCGCAAATTCAAACACAAGTTGAAAAAGCAACAGGCCTATCGGTTGAATTAGACTCATTGGGTATGAGTGTTTTGCCGATGCCACATGTGACGGTTGATAATCTGGCGGTCTCGTCGCCAAAGCAAAAAGAATTTGAAACGCTTGTAACGGTAAAAGAGGCGGAGGTAAGCGTTGCTCTCTTACCCTTATTGCAAAAAAATATTCAAGTCAAAACAGTGAAGCTTGTTGATCCTGTGATTACGCTTGAAATTTTGGAAGATGGCACACCGTCTTGGCAGACAGAACAACTTGCACCAAAAGAAGAGAGTAGCGATGCTGGCGAGCAGAGTGTAGCTTCTTCTTCAGAAGCCGCGCCGGCCGTTTCTTTGGATAAACTGCTTATTAAAAACGGTAGCCTTACCTTTGTTGATCACGCGAAAAAAGCGCGCCATGAAGTAACAAGCATTAATACAAGCCTGAAGGCTGATAGCCTGAAAGGCCCGTTTTCCGGGAATGGCGCGTTGGTCTATGAAGGCAAAGAGATTGTCTTTGATATGAAGGCGGGTGATGTCTCCAAAGAAAAGGCGGTGCCTGTTCGTGCTGAAATTAAACTGCCGCAAAGCGCCAGTTCTATTGCTTTTGATGGGGTAAGTGCTTTGTCAATGCCGCTTGATGTACAAGGAAA
>JBCDCD010000034.1:0-9802 GCA_039182445.1 Pseudomonadota bacterium
ATATTTTTTCCTCGGGTGTGACCGCAACACATCCTTTTTCACCTAAGGTGATGATGACTGTTGTCTTACCTTCTTTAGCCAAAGCCATTGCTTGATCTGTTGGATTCTTTCCTGCTTCCAACTTTGCATTCTTAATCACTTGTTCCGCTTCTATTTCATTGACAATCAAATAATCTGAAAGCTTCAAAACAACCGACGGAACTTTTTTCACGGGCGCCATATTCATAATGATTTTAGCACCACTATCGCGGGCTGTTTTCATGCCAATCACCGTCTCTTCCAACGGCGTTTCCATTTGCACGAGTAAGATATTTTTATCATGCAGAATTTCCGGCGGCAGCTGCTCGGCACTAATCTCATCATTCGCCCCCGGTACAAAAACAATCTGATTTTGGCCGTTCTTATCAACTATGATCGTGGATGTACCTGTCGGTAACTCATCAGACTTGGCAATACCGGATGTCATCACCTCATTACGCTTTAAATTATTCAAAACACGCACTGAATTGGCATCATCGCCCGTTTTTGCCACCAAAGCGGTTTTGACCCCCATACGCGCGGCCGCCAAAGCTTGATTGGCCCCCTTCCCACCAGGGCCAATCAAATAACGATCGGCAATGACCGTCTCTCCCTGCTTCGGAAGCCTTTTGACGTGATAGGTCACATCGAGGTTAATAGAGCCAAAAACAACCAACATAATAAAATTTTCTTTTGTTATAATTCAAAATCTTGGGTAGATTATAATCAATCTATGACAAAAGCGCCATACGACAAATATTTTGATACAACCCTTCAATCGGTCAAAGAAGAAGGGCGTTACCGCGTCTTCACCCCCATAGAACGCCAATGTGGCCAATTCCCAAAAGCACGTGTCGATAACAAAGAAGTCACCATCTGGTGCTCCAATGATTATCTCGGCATGGGTCAAAATCCCGTCGTTCTTAATGCGATGAAAAAAGCGATTGATGATCACGGCGCCGGTGCCGGCGGCACGCGTAATATTTCGGGTACACAAAAATTGCATGTGGAATTAGAAGCCTCTCTTGCTGATCTCCATCAAAAAGAATCCGCTTTGGTTTTTTCTTCTGGCTATGTTGCCAATGAAGGCGCGCTGAGCACCATTATAAAGCTTCTCGATAATCCAATTGTTTTTTCGGATGAACTCAATCATGCCTCAATGATCCACGGCATTAAAAACGCGAAATGTGAAAAGAGAATTTATCGTCACAATGACGTTACACACTTAAAAGAACTCCTTGAACAATCTGATCCGTCGCGTGCAAAAGTTATTGCGTTTGAATCCGTCTATTCAATGGAGGGAACAATTTCACCGATCAAAGAGATTTGTGACCTTGCTGATCACCACAATGCGTTTACTTATCTTGATGAGGTTCACGCCGTTGGTCTTTACGGGCCACGTGGCGGCGGTATTGCCGAACGTGAAGGCCTGATGGATCGCATCGATGTTATCGAAGGCACTTTTGGCAAAGCTTATGGTGTGATGGGCGGCTATATTTCCGCGAAAGAAAACATTATTGATGCCGTGCGCTCAACCGCCAGCGGCTTTATCTTCACCACAGCCCTACCCCCAGCGGTTTTGGCAGGCGCGAAAGCGAGTGTCGAGTATCTCAAAACATCCGAAATGGAACGCGCCAAAGCGCATCTTAACGCCAAAGAGCTTAAATCAAGACTGACACAAAACGATCTGCCTTACTTACCGGGAGAGAGCCATATTGTGCCGCTCATGGTTGGGGACGCCCATTGCTGCAAAGCGGTCACTGATATTTTATTCAATGAATATAATCTTTATGTGCAACCGATAAATTATCCGACCGTACCAAAAGGAACAGAGCGCATGCGTTTGACCGCAACCGCCTGTCATTCATTTGATGATATTGAAAATTTGGTAACCGTCTTATCGACGCTCTACGAACAGCATCGTATCCCCACGCAAATGGCTGGATAATTACGCGTCGTCTTTTTTGAAAATATTTTTGACCGATGAAAAAAGACCACCAATGTCTTTATCATCAAAACTATTGGCAAATTCTTCGGCCATGCCCAAAGATCGATCCAAACACGCCATTGTTTTCCCCATATCGGGACTGTCATCACCTTTCCATGTTTTGACCGTGTAAAGATAAATACCCGTCAGCGCTGTAATTTTAATGCAACCCCTGACCCCATCGGTATCAATACCGGATAAATCCAACACGCGCCCCATCGACTTGGTTAAATGCGGAAAAGTCATCAATCCCTGTTTTGGATCAAACTTGATACTGCGCAAAATTGAAATAACGGCTTCGCGGTCATTGTTGATCAGATCAAATCGTTCCATTAGAACATCGAATAATCTGTCTCGGTGCGGTTCATTCACAGAAGGCTCGCCCACCTCATCGGCCAATTGGCGATCAAGACGACGGCCATAGGCGACCAAAACATCGGCTTTATCATCGAAATACTCCAGCGCATCCGCCTTTGTGATCCCAGATTTTCCAATAATGGTATAAAATTCTACGTCACCCCAGGGCTGTTCCGCCGCCAACTCTAGGGCGGCATCAATCACAGCGTCTTTTATCGACTTATTTTTGTTCCCTGTTTTTGCCACAAGCTTGCCTTTCTCTTATGTTTATATAAGCTCATATTCGTTAAAAATCAATGAATTGAGAGTGTTCTATGTCTGATCCCGAATTTGGTCTAATTACAATTGGCAATGCGATGGTTGATATTCTGGCACGCACAGATGATAACTATCTGGCAGCACAAAAAGAAGCCCACGGCATGGAAAAAGGGTCGATGAATCTGATCCAAGAAGACCGCGCCGAACAATTATACAAAGATATGATCGATGCCACCGAAATGTCAGGCGGATCGGCCGGCAATACCATGGCTTGCTTTTCCTCCTTTGGTGGCAAAGGCGGCTATATCGGTAAAGTCGCCAACGATGAACTCGGACAAACTTTCATTAACAGCCTCCGGGATATCGGCGTTGATTATAAGGTAGAACCGCTCATTGATGGTGCTTCAACAGGACGTTGCATGATTTTGGTTACACCGGATGGTGAACGCACCATGAATACCTATCTCGGTGCGGCCAATGAGCTGACACCGAACGATATCAACCCCGACTATATCGCCAAAGCGCAAGTGGTTTACCTTGAGGGCTATCTATACGATCCCAAACAAGCAATGGAAGCCTTTGTCAAAGCCTCACGCGCGGCGCATGAAGGCAATCGACGTGTATCACTCACTTTATCCGATAAATTCTGTGTTGATCGTCATCGACAATCTTTTCTCGACCTCGTTTCGTACCATGTCGATATTCTTTTTGCGAATGAAGACGAACTTAAAGCATTATATGAAGTAGACGACCTTGAAGCCGCACTGGATAAGGTCAAGAACGATTGCGCTATCAGCGCTACGACACGGAGCGAAAAGGGTTCGATCATTATCAATAGCGGTAAACGCACCGATATTGACGCTGTGCCTGTGAAAGAACTGGTCGATACGACGGGTGCAGGCGATGCTTATGCGGCTGGCTTCCTTTATGCCTTTACCGAAGGCATGAATATGAAAGAATGTGGCTATTACGGCTCCCTCGCCGCCTCTCATATCATTGAGCAAATGGGCCCTCGCCCCTCTGTTCGCCTCTCTGAACTTGCTGAGAAAGCAAAGGCCGCATAATGCGATATGCGCTCATCACCGCCCTGCTTCTTCTCACACCAATCAAAGCATGGGCGAATGATTATGCACTCTCCATGGTCGGAGAATCGCAATACATAGCAGAAAGCACCCATCTTTCTTACGCCAATCCTGATGCCCCAAAGGGCGGCACGCTGAAACAAGCTGCTATTGGCACGTTTGATACGCTTAATCAGTTTTCCATTAAGGGCAATGCCGCCCAAGGGCTTAACCTAACCGTTGATCGCCTCATGGCACGCGTGTGGGATGAACCTTTCACGCTTGTGCCGCTGATCGCCGAAAAAGCGGCCATGCCCGAAGATCGTTCCTCAATTACTTTTACCCTCAATGACAAGGCGCGCTTTCATGATGGTTCGCCGATAACGGTTGACGATGTTTTGTTTTCTTTTGAAACACTCAAGGAAAGCGGCCGTCCGAATATGCGCCGTCTTTATAAACTTGCTACAGCGGAAACTTTAGATTCCCAAACAATTCAATTTTCCTTTGGTGAAGGATATGACCGCGAAACGGGAATGATCTTTGCGATGATGCCAGTGCTTTCAAAAAAATACTGGGATGGAAAAACTTTCGATCAAACAACCATCGAAGCGCCAATGGGTAGCGGCCCGTATAAAATCACCGACGTTGATTTAGGCAAGAAAATTACCTTTGAAAAAGTTGACGATTATTGGGCAAAAGATTTATTGCCCAATGCAGGTCACCATAATTTCGATCAAATCACCTACGATTATTTTCGTGACAACACCGTTGCGTTTGAGAGTTTTAAAAAAGGTGACCTCAATCTCCGCCGCGAATGGGATGCCGGTAATTGGAACAGCAGCTATGAATTCCCTGCCCTTGAAAAAGACGATGTAACGAAGGAAGAGCTGAAACACGGCCGTGTGGAACGTGTGCGGGGCTTTATCTTTAACACACGCCGTGCGCCCTTTGATGATATCCGCGTACGCAAAGCCCTCAATGCTGCGCTTGATTTTGACTGGATGAATAAAAATCTTTTCTATAACGCCTATCAACAAATTAATAGCTTCTACCCCAACACACATCTTGCGTCCCCCATGGAAATTGATGCGCGCGATCAACGCACGAAAATGCGTGAAGCTGCTGCACTTTTAAAAGAAGCGGGTTGGATTGTTGAAAACGGAAAACTATTTCATGCCGAAACAAAAGAGCCCATGAGTTTTGAAATTTTACTCGATGATCCGTCACAAGAAAAAATTGCTCTTGCCTTCACGCGTAATCTGACACGGCTCGGTATTGAGGCCAATGTACGCGTGATGGATACGGCCGCGTTTCGTAATCGCCTCAATGATTATGATTTTGATATGGTGCTCTATTTTTGGAACTCCACCCTCTCCCCCGGCACGGAACAATATCTCTATTGGAGTTGTGAGTCCGCTGACACACCCTATCGTTGGAACTATGCCGGCATTTGCGATCCAGAAATCGATGAGCTAGCCAAATCCATTCCGGATGCCAAAACCAAAGCAGAGCTGACTAAAAAGACCCAAAAGCTCGACAAAAAGCTCCAAGAAGGCGTTTATTTCGTACCGCTTTACTACAATCCTAATGATTATGTCGCCTATTGGAACACCTTGGAACGGCCAGAGCAAACCCCGCTTTATGGCATGGTGATCGAAACCTGGTGGGCGAATCAATCAGCGAATAATTAACAAACTTGAGCGGTTTTTCTGAGCCTGATAGAATATTGAAATAATTAATGATTCTCTCATGAACGGCTTTTCTATGATGTCACAAAAAATTCTTGGTTTCGGGCTTATTGTTTCCACTTTAGCGATTACGGCGTGCTCACCTACCATTTATAATCCAACGAAGAAATTAGAAGACGCCAGATATTGGCAACGAGCGAGTGCAAGCTCTGCCCTGTACTTACGTGGGCCAAAAGCACAACAAATGCTGCATCAAGATATCGCTATTTGTAAATCAAGCATTGATGAATTAAAACGTCTTGGCGAAATCCGCGATGCGATCCCGGCCAATTACAATACTGGCAACGAAATGCATGGACGCACCGCCTCACAACAAAAGCTTGATGAATGGGAAACACCAGAACGCGATGGCTATCTCCGCAATGAGCATCTTGAGTATGCTGACTTTGAAACCTGTATGGTGACCAAAGGCTGGGAACGCGCAGAGTTCTTAACATATGACGAGGCTGAATTAGCACGTGAAGATTATGCCAACGAATATCTTCGCAAGCAGAGGAAAAAAGGTATTGGCGATGATCGTGAATATGTCACAACAATCAATCAACCCGCACCGAAACCAGGCAACGAGCTTAATCTAAATAATTAAGGCCTCATTGAACGAATTGTTTCAATAACATCTTCCGCCGTCAGCGTATCCATCAATGAGCGCGTAATAGTTGTCGGGTCATACCCTTCAAAATCTATTAATTCATCATAGGTCTCAGGCGTTCTCGCATAGGCTGTATGCGTGCCCCATGGCGCGTAAAGATACGGATAACTTGGGCCAAAAACACCGACTGTTGGCACACTGCAGGCTGCCGCCATATGCATCAAACCAGAATCATTACCAATATAAAAAGCCGCACGATTGAGAATCGCGCCCACCTGCCCTGGATTACCTTTGGCAATCACATCAATGCTTTGATCTGCAGGAATACTTTCTAAAACAGGCGCTGCTTGCTCTTCCTCACCTGGTGCTGCCACAATCGCGACAGGGTAATAGGTATAGGGCCCCTCTTCTGACCGTAACCACTGCAGCACCTCAATAAAATTTTCCGGCGGCCATGTTTTACCAATCCAATTCGCCGTTGGTCCAACCGCAATAAATTTTTGATGGTTACCAATAACACTATCCGCAAATTCATCTTGTGCCTTGTTAAAATATAATTTGGGTGCAGGCACATCGCTCAGTTTCATAATCTGGGCTGCTTGCTTAACCTTATGACACCCCTGATCAATATGTTTACCCAACACAAAACGTTGCTTTGCACGGATCAAACGCGATACCGCACTATTGCGCAAATCAATCACAATATCCCACTGCGTCCCAACAGCACGCTTCCAAAGCTTCACCCAATGCCCGTTACGCTTTTCTTTTTTGAGCGCAATAATCTCTGTCACCTTTGGAAATCCTTCAAAAAGACTGGCGGGTAAAGGGCCACAAACAACGGTAATCTCGGCCTTCTCATGCTCGCGCGCCAAATGATCCAGAATCCCTGTCGATAAGACAGCATCGCCAATCCGGGTCGAGGTAATAAAAAGAATTTTCATGTCCATGATTAAACGTTAGGATAATGCCCATGTCAAAGCCATTCTATATTGAACTTCCCAATCACGGTCTTATCCATATTGAAGGCGCGGATCGCGTAGATTTTCTGCAAGGACTGATCACCAATGATGTGACCAAACTCGAAGAAAAAAAGATACTCTATGCCTGTCTTTTGACGCCACAGGGGAAATTTCTTCACGATTTTTTTATGCACTGGGGCGACGGATTTATCTTACTCGATTGTGAAGGCGGTGACCGCGCGCAAGATCTTTATACGCGTCTTAACCGCTATCGTTTACGTTCCAATGTTCAACTCTCTGTTGAAGAAGATCATAAAACTTATGCTGTTTTTGGTGAGGATATTGGTTTACCAGACCCGCGTCATAACGCACTCGGTAATCGTACATTCGAAAAACCAGATGCCGAAGAAAAACCATTCGAAGAATGGGACAAACTTCGCATCCACCACAAAATCCCCGATGGCTCCCGCGACATGATCGTTGATAAATCACTGCCGCTTGAATGTGGCCTCGATAAACTCAACGCCCTTGATTGGGATAAAGGCTGCTATATGGGTCAAGAACTCACGGCGCGTATGCATTACCGCAATCTTGGCAAAAAACGGCTACAAGCGTTAGAATTTAATAACACACCGCCCGCGCCGTTTGACGATATTACACTCAATGATAAGACCATTGGACAAATGCGCTCCTCTTGCGGCACTATAGGCTTGGCTTTAATAAAGGACGAATATCTTGACGCTCTTCAATCAAACGAAAATTCTCTACGTCTTTTGGGACAGTGATAACACGCTCGTTAATACAGCGGAACATCACTGGCGCAAGCATTTTGAGACACTCAAAACACTTGGTATCGATCTCGATGAAAAATTCCGCAAACGCGTCTACGAGAATAACGGTAAACAAAACTATGCCTGGATTAAACAAGAACTTGGTTTGGATTTAACTGAAGAAGAGTATCTTGAAAAAATTGATAGCTGGTATTTTGATCATATTGGTGATGTCGAAATCCGCGAAGGCGTGCTTGAGGCCATCGATTTTTTTAACAATCATAATATCCCGCAAGCCGTCGTATCCAATGGCCGTCGCAATTCTGTTCTCCCCGCCCTCAAAGCCAAAGAACTTGATCAATATTTCAAATTTATTTTGTGCAAAGAGGATTATGAGGGTCGGAAGCCTGAGCCAACCCCTTACCTCACGGCGCTGACAAAAATGCAAAAAATTATGGATGAGGCAATGCCGCCAGAAAACTGCCTCGTGATTGAAGATGACCCTCTGGGGGTTCAGGCTGGTGAAGCGGCCGGCATGGCGGTGCTCTATCGTCCTATTGGCGACACAACATCGATTAAGGCGTTGGTTTCTTAGCCAATGGACCCGCTATAGAAATACCAGCCCAAACCGATCACAAAAATTGCTAGGCCGTATAGCGAATGCTCAATCGTCACGAGAGCCAAAGACTTTGTCTTCCAATAGGTATGCGCAAAAATAAGCCCCGCGACAAATCCCAATGTTGGCGCAACAGGATTAATAAACAAAACATGCGCCAAAGCAAAAATGATCGCGCTCATAATCACCATCAAGCACCCTTCACCGAAGAAACCTTTATAGCGCTTAAAGAAAAAGCGACAGAAAATATATTCTTGTGGCAACGCAGACAGCAACGGATAAAAAACAGCAATACGCCAAATAATATCCGGATGTTGCTGCGGTAGGAAAAATAACCGGTCCGCATCATACCACCAGGTAAACAGGATCATCCCAGGGACAAGCAAAACAAAACGAAGTAAAACAGGCCATAAATGCGGCCAACGCACTTTGCTCCACCCCCATAATTCCTGCCACCCTTCAAACAAAACCTTACGATCAATCAAAATGCAGTACGCTGTCGCCGCCCAAAGGAAAGCGAACATAAACACGCCCCAGCCATTGAGGATAATGGTCAGCGGTAAGATCAAACAGAGAAGAAAAAACTCCGCGCGGATATAGTTTTTAGCATTTAGCAAATTGAATATACTTTATTAGGCTTACTCAACGTATGGATCGCTTAACATTTCTGCTAATTGTTTATTGATATCTGCCGTTGTTACATTGACTGCTTTTTTCAATGTCGCGTTGTTATTTTCAATCCAAATATCATACTGCTCTAGAATATCAGGTCCAGCTTGCTGGGCGTTATCAGGCGTGTAAACGCTAGATAAACTTACACTATAAATTGGTTTTTGTGCTTTTCCATTCTCATACGGTGTAATCGTGAAGTGAAAATTTTGCGTTAAATTTTGATAATACTCTCCAATAACGAACCAGTTATAGTAAGTAGCTGCAAACTTACCATCAAGATTTTCCGAAAAACCGCTAATCAATTCTCTTTGCTGTTTTAGATCTTCAAAAGTACCTTTTTGCAAAGAGTCAACTTTTAGCCATTTGGCTTTTTTAATTGTGTTACGAAACTGGGCAATTGATGCATTATATGTATTTTCATCAACACTATCATAAATTTGCTCCGACTTACTCTTTCTCAACCCATGGCTAACAGCCGTCGCACTCGCGCTAACACCTGCTGCAATAACGGCACCAAGTAATCCTCCACTGTAAACAGCATTCGTTTGAGGTACAGAGACATGCAAGGGATTCTCCCGTGAAAGCTCCAAGGCCTTAACATTAACCGTGTTTTGGGAATAAGCAGGGTCGAGCTTCCCATTCGCCAATCTATTTGTTGCGCAACCTGCCAACAAAACACTCATAGACACTAAACAAATAATACGAAAAAACATAAGTAACCTTTCTTTAATTTAATAATTAGATTTACGCCGCTTTTTTGATCGCGG
>JBCDCD010000035.1:0-9684 GCA_039182445.1 Pseudomonadota bacterium
TTAGTTTTATCAGACTACGGTAAAGGGCTGTTAACACCGCACTTGATTAAGCGTCTGATTGCTATTGCGAAAAAGCATAAAGTGCCGTCGCTGGTGGATCCTAAGCATAAAGATTTTACTGTCTATAAAGGCGCGACTTTTATCACGCCGAACAAAAAAGAATTACAAGAAGCGGCTGAGAATATGTCTGTATCAACTGATGCGGATGTTGAAAATGCTGCAAAATTTTTGATTAAAAAATACGGTATCGAAAATGTCATTGCGACACGCTCTGAAGATGGCATGTCGTTTATCCCTAAGAGAGGGGAAGCGCTTCATTCACGCACCCAGACCATTGCAGTCTATGATGTGTCCGGCGCTGGCGACACGGTGGTCGCGGTTTTGGCGGCTTCTATAGGGGCAAAGGGCGGGATTGATAATGTGCTCTCCCTTGCGAATAAAGCCGGTGCGATTGTTGTATCAAAACCAGGCACAGCAGTTGTGACACAAGAAGAATTAAAAGAAAACCTGTCGGTATCAACACAAGATAAAAAACTCAAACCCAAAGAAGATGCGCGCGAACAAATTTTAAAATGGCAAGCGGAAGGATTGAAAGTTGGATTTACCAATGGATGTTTTGACATTCTTCATCATGGGCACGTGACTTATTTAGAAGATGCGAAGAAGAAATGTGATCGTCTTGTCGTCGGGCTTAACCATGATCAATCCGTTCGAATTTTGAAAGGGCCAACACGCCCGGTGAATGATCAGGAGGCGCGCGCGTCTGTTCTTTCTGCCTTGTCGTCTGTGGATGCCGTTGTTTTCTTTGGTGCAACAAAAGAAAGCCAAGATAATACGCCCTGTGACATTATTGATTTTTTGAAACCTGATATCTTGATGAAGGGCGGCGATTATACGGTGGATGACCTACCAGAAGCCAAAGTTGTTCAATCTTATGGCGGGCAGGTTGAAATTATGCCCTTATATGAGGGCTACAGCACCACGAATATCATTAACAAAGCGGCAGCTGAATAATAGGGCTAGGCGGCGATTCACAAAACTGGTAAAATCAGGGCATCATTTTTCACTCTAAAGGTGCCTTTATCATGAAAAAACAAACAATTCTTTCCCTGTCATCTTTAGGGCTTCTCTCTGTCAGCCTCGGAGCTTGTATGATGGCACACCCGAATCCTATCCCGACGGGATACACCTATCATCATGATACATATAAGTCCGCAGCCCCCCCACTTTCCAATACAATCACGACACAACAACGTCGTTATATGGATGAAGAACAGGCAACACAATTTCGTGATGGCACTTATGCCCTATTAGAAGGCTTAACAATGCGTGCTGGTATGCCACCGAAACCGATTTATGTGTTGGCACCGAATCCGATGACCAACTTCTATGCGAATATTGACAATGATCTTCGTGACAATATGCGCCACATTGGCTATGCGCTTTCGGACACACCGGATGATGCGTATATCTTTACTTACGATGCGTCTTACATTGCGCCAACCGATGGTACATATGTCGAAGGGCAGCCGAATGTTGAGTTAACATTGCGCGTGTTTAATGAAATTTCTGAAACAGGAAGAATGCTCAGCGAAGAAACAGGACGTTTTTATATAAAGGGTGCAGAGACTTTAAAAATACAGCCGACTCGCTATGGTATGTTGCCAACACCGGAAAATACCAAGCCTGACATGATGGAAAAGAAAGCCGAGATGAAAGAGGGCGAAATAAGCCGTACGGTGAATTACTAACGCTATCGCGGTAATAAAACCCGGAAGTAATGGAAAGTGCCCGCCGCTGGTGTGCCACCCCCTTCAAAACACCCTTCTAACACCCCATCCAAATCACCGGATGTATCATTGATATCTTCGGTTTGTGAGAATAATCCAGTATAAAAATCGAAAGAAGCGCTGCCATTATCTTGTGGTGGCGAATCTGACGGGTTAACAACGTCATTGGTATCATTCATACGTAGACAAAAAACTTCTGTAACGTTCGGTAAGATTGCGATGAGTTCAGCATTGTGGTCATTGCCCGTACCGCTATCCGTTGTTCCGACATCATGCACACGATTGGCACCGGTAAAAACCCAATCGCCACCCGTTGCCGTTTGAATACCACGTGGAATTTCTCGATAGGTTGCGGCACCACCGTCGATCGAGAAAACCTGACGGTCGGGATTATCGGTAATATCACCATAACCCGCATCGGCTTCAGGGTGCGCAAAACGAATATCTGCCTCACTATAATTTTTACGCAAGATAAAGGCGATCGCTTTTTCTAATTCATGGCCATATTCCTGGATCTCGGCAATACGGATCATCAATTCTTCTTCTTGGATATTGTTCCCGGAAGATCCCGTGCCCCGTACAACGGAGATCAAAATTCCAAGCAAGACAATCGCACCGAGAACATAAATCAGGATGTTTCCGGATTCAGAATTATAAGAACGTAAGCTGGAAAGGGCCATTTTACTGGGTGTTAACTTTAATGCTTTGCGGCGCAACAGGCATACAATCATTGAAGTAAGTACAAGCGCGGAAAGCTTCCTGTTGTGTCATACCGCCCAAACGCGCGCGGAAGATAGTGCCATCTGCTGTGTTGAGTGGAACGGAGAGTGCCTTCGCATTTTTATATTCGCTTGGTAATTTTTGTACGGCTTGACGCAGGGCATCATCGGTTGCTACACGACTATTAAAAGCGCCAATCTGAATCGACCATTTGCCAATCGTTTCACGTGGATGATTTAAGTTTGGTGGATTGCCGGATAAGGTACGAACTTCTTGTTGTGTTCGATAATCACCACGATGAACAGAAACAGCAAGCAATCCTGTTTCAATACGGCTGGTCGCTTGTTGATCGGAATCACCTTGTCCCATCATTTCTCCAAAGCGTCCTTCTTGAAGCGCAGCGCTTAAAGCGGTGTAATTCGGTTGGACATTGTGATTGCTGCGTGGCTCTACCTGATTGAGTGCGGCAACATTGGTATAAGAAGGTTGCCCAACATTATTTTTATTGAGCGCGACTTGTATTGGTTTTGCAGGCGGTGGTGGTGGTACAGTGGCGTAAGCAAAGCGGATATTCTTCGCTTTGCGGAATCCAGCGCTCATAATATCCGCCATATGCGCATTGCGCGTTTTCGACGAACGACCACCAAACACCACGCCAATCAAGCGGCGACCGTCGCGGCGTGCAGAGGCCACTAGATTAAAGCCGGATGCATTAATATAGCCTGTTTTAAAGCCATCCATGCCCTTATAGGTGGTCATGAGGCGATTGTGATTGCGGTAGCTTTTTCCTTTGTAAGTAAAATTCTTAGTCGAAAAATAACGATAGTGATGCGGGTAGCGCTGCAAAATATAACGCGCGAGTGTTGCCATGTCGCGCGCTGTTGTGATTTGTTGACGGTGATGTAGTCCCGACGCATTTTTGAATCGTGTGTTATACATGCCAATCGTTCGTGCACGGGATGTCATCAAATTTGCGAAACGACTTTCGGTGCCGCCAATATGTTCAGCGACGGCAGTCGCCACATCATTGGCTGATTTTGTTACCAGCGCGTAAATCGCATCTTCAACTTTAATCGTTGATCCGGCTTTCAAATAAAGTTTACTCGGCACCATGCTCGCAGCGTAACGCGAAACACGAATGCGATCTTTTTTTCGAATATCACCGCGATCCAATGCTTCAAACACCATGAGCAAGGTCATCATTTTTGTTAGCGAAGCAGGGTGTAATTTTTTGGTACCGTAACGTTCGCTAATAATCGTACCTGTATCGGCATCCATCACGAGGGAGGCATATTTATGATTGGTTTTAGCGTGCGCATTCTCAGGAGCATTGACGAGCAACAAGGCGAAGCCTAATAAAATTATGAAAATAAATTTTATTTTTTGAAACAAAACATGTCCTTTAATGTTGAGAAATAACCGCGAACTCCCCCAAATAATGGGGCAATTTGTGTTATTTGACAATATTTCCTTTACCAATGCTCCGCAGCATTTTGACGCAATGAAGCGTCATTTACCCAGTATAGCATAATTTTCCCCGAAAAAGGCGCTCTTGAGGCCCTTTTTGAGCATTATGTCTTCTGCTCTTTTATTGAAATATTAACTTTGGCTCGATATGATGCGATAGCCAGTAACCTTAATGTTTTCATAATTCTAATGAAAAATTATAGAGAAAATAGTCAGAATAATATTCGTCTCGACGATGAAGCCGCCCCGCCCGATAATGGCGATGCGGACGGCAATGTTGCCGATAATGATCAAGACGATAAGCAGGCAGGCCTGTTATTAAAGCCCAAACCGAAAACTAAAAAGCCCTCCATGTATAAAGTTCTTCTTTTGAACGATGATTACACGCCGATGGAATTTGTCGTTCATATCTTGGAAAAATTCTTCAGCAAAAATCGTCAGGAAGCGACTGACATCATGTTGCATGTCCATCGCCGTGGCGTCGGCATTTGTGGTATCTTTACCTATGAAGTGGCCGAAACAAAAGTTGGGCAAGTGATGGATTTTGCACGCGCCAATGAACAACCGCTACAATGTACGATGGAGAAGGAGTAATGAAAACGACTTTAACATCTCAAGATCTAAAAAATGAAAAGCTTGTCAGGCTATCTCAGATTCTTGCATTCTTTGCAATTATCATCGCTGGCGGCTTTATGTTGGTGGCGAATATTGCCGAAACAGAAAAAGGAGTACTTGAAGTCGCTGAAACCTATATTTTTATTATTGTGGCAATATTAGCTTATGTTTGGAAATACGTTTCGCAAAAATACCTTACAAGAAATAGATTAAAGGGCGCTAAATAATGTTGTCACGTAACCTAGAACAGACACTCCATCAGGCATTGGCCGAAGCAACAAAACGTCAGCATGAATATGCAACGTTAGAACATCTGCTTTTTGCTTTAACAAAAGATCAGGATGCGATGGCGGTACTGCGTTCTTGTGGCATTAATCTTGATGATATGCGCGAGACTTTGGAAAAATATATTGATCGAGAGCTCGATTATCTGAAATTCGAAGAAGCCGACGAAGCCAAGCCGACCACGGCTTTTCAGCGGGTTTTGCAACGCGCGGCGATCCATGTGCAATCCTCAGGCCGTGAAGAAGTTACAGGTGCGAATGTTTTGGTGGCTATGTTCTCTGAGCGCGAAAGCCATGCCGTTTACTTTTTACAAGAACAAGAAATGACGCGCTTTGATGCGGTGAATTATATCTCCCATGGTATCGCCAAGGTGCCTGGCATGGATAACAGCGCCGCGAGTCCAAAAGGCACCGATGAAGAAAACGCGGAGAATGCGGAAACAAAAACAGGACAAGAAGCGCTTGATTCTTATTGTAAAAACTTGAATAAAAAAGCCGAAGAAGGAAAAATTGACAATCTCATTGGCCGTGAAAAAGAAGTAAATCGCACGATTCAAATTCTTTGTCGTCGATCGAAAAATAATCCGCTCTATGTGGGCGATCCTGGTGTCGGTAAAACCGCTATTGCTGAAGGTTTGGCCAAGAAAATTTTTGATGGGGACGTGCCTGATGTGCTCAAAGATGCCACTATCTTCTCTCTTGATATGGGCGCCTTACTCGCTGGAACCCGTTATCGCGGTGACTTTGAGGAGCGTATTAAGGCGGTCCTCACGGAGCTAGAAAAAATCGATAACGCGGTGCTCTTTATTGATGAAATTCATACGGTTATTGGTGCGGGTGCGACAAGCGGTGGTGCGATGGATGCTTCCAATCTCTTGAAGCCGAGTCTTTCAAACGGTACCTTACGTTGTATTGGTTCCACGACTTACAAAGAATACCGCAACCACTTTGAAAAAGATCGTGCGCTGGTGCGCCGTTTCCAAAAAATTGATGTTGTGGAGCCAACTATTGATGAAGCAATTGATATTCTCAAAGGTCTTCGTAAATATTACGCTGAACATCACGAAGTTGAATATACGGATGAGGCAATCAAAGCCGCCGTTGAGCTCTCCGCAAAATATATTGGCGATCGTAAGCTTCCGGATAAAGCCATTGATATTATTGATGAAGTTGGCGCGGCCCAGAAACTCTTGCCGGAGGATATGCGCAAGAAGACAATCGATGTTGAAGATATTGAAGAAGTCGTCGCGGTTATTGCCCGTATCCCGGCAAAATCACTTACCAAAGACGATAAGACCGCGCTCAAAAATCTTGAGCGTGATTTGAAAACAATGGTCTTTGATCAAGATAACGCCATTGAGATATTGGCAGATGCCATTAAAATGGCGCGTGCTGGATTGCGCGATCCGGAAAAACCGATTGGTTGTTATCTTTTCTCTGGTCCAACCGGTGTTGGTAAAACCGAAGTCGCGAAACAGCTTTCCAAATCAATGGGTGTTGAACTGGCGCGTTTTGACATGTCCGAATATATGGAACGCCATGCAGTCGCACGTCTTATTGGTTCGCCACCCGGCTATGTCGGCTTTGAACAAGGTGGTTTGCTGACGGATAAAGTCGATCAAAACCCGCACTGTGTCTTGCTTTTGGACGAAATTGAAAAAGCACATCCTGATATCTTTAATATCCTTCTACAGGTGATGGATTACGGCAAGCTCACCGATAATAACGGTAAAACAATTGATTTTCGCAATGTCATTCTTATCATGACAACCAATGCAGGGGCGGCGGAACTCGCGCGTGCGCCCGTTGGTTTTGAACGCGAAATGCGTGTTGATGACGATAAAGAAGCGATCAATCGCATGTTCACACCGGAATTTCGTAATCGTCTCGATGCGATTGTGCCGTTTAAAGCATTGTCCCAAGATACGGTTGCTATGGTTGTCGATAAATTTATCGCGCAGCTCGAAGCGCAACTGACGGAAAAACATATTAATATTATTCTCACCGATGAAGCGCGCCATTATCTGGCGAAAGAAGGCTATGACCCCGCTATGGGTGCAAGGCCGTTAGGGCGCGTGATTCAAGAGCAAATCAAAAAACCATTAGCCGAAGAAATTCTTTTTGGCGAGTTGGTCAATGGTGGTCAGATTAAAATTGATATCAAAAAAGACGAACTGTCATTTGATTACAAACCAAACAAGAAGCCTGAAAAGAAGAAGGCCGAAAAATCAAAAGATAAAAAGCCGGATAAGAAAAAACCAACTGATAAAGAGGCGGTTGAATAATTATTGGCTTACCAGCACGGTATAAAAAACATACTGACTGCTACCATCTTGGAAACACCCGGTAGGAATATCGGCCAAATCGGCGCCATTTCCAATATCATCATTGTTTGAATAAGTGCCTGTGAATTTTGTTTCATCCCATGTGGTATCATCGACAGGCGGTGTAGCCCATCCATTGCGCAATCCATCATTAATTTGATTGCAAACCTCCAACGGAATATTGGCAAGGGCAATAATCAAATCGGCTGTGCCGGCGTTATTGGTGCCCACATCCTCCACTTGATTATCGGCGGTAAACAGCCATTCATCACTGCTTGTGATCACATCAGGAATCGGTTTAAACGTCAGCCCGCCACCCGCATCATGAAAAATATGACAGGTATTATTGCTCGGCGCGCTGGCATTTGTGTAACCAGCTTCTTTATTATTCGCGAAACTCAAATCTGTATCATCGCAGCCACGCAACTGAACCCGTTTTACCGCGTTTTTAATATCATTCGCTTGCGCCACAATTTGGTTTGCATAAGTGTCCACCTGACTATCGGATATCACGCTTGTACTGGTTCGGCTTGATTGATTGAACGCGTAAATAAGCGCGGCGAACAACGCCACTGCAAGAAAGATCATAATAATTGCGTTACCGCTTTCCCCATAATTTTGTGAGTTCTGCTTCATGATTTAATCTAGAATACAGCATCAATTTCGACAGCAAAATTGGCGGGAAGAGCCGGGGCACCAACCGCAAAGCGGGCATGTTTGCCAATCTTTTCGCCCAAGATCTCGACCATAAAATCTGACGCGCCATTAATCACCTGTGATTGTTCTTCAAAATCAGGCATGCAATTCACAAATCCACCTAGTTTGACGCATTTCACTACACGATCCCAATCACCCTCTACAGAATCGCGAATTTGGGTGAGAATATTGATCGCGCATTGCTTGGCGGCGATTTGCGCTTCTTCAACAGTTAAATCGACGCCGACTTTGCCCTTAAACTCCCGCTCGCCGCCAATCGGTACTTGCCCGGCGACAAAAACCTGGTTTCCGGTGACCACAAAGGGCACATAATTAAATAAAGGCGGCACGCTTTCCGGTAGAACAACGCCTGATTTCTCTAAATTTGCAGCAATGGGGTTCATTCCTGATCTCCTCTTGATTTCTACCCCGTTTTACGCCATTTTTTGAGGTGTTAAAAGATTGAAAAAGAAAAAAATTATGCGACTTTTCAGATTTCTAGGAGTTTTGTCCCCCGCGGCGATGATTGTCACGCGTTTTAAGACGGGAGCAAAGTTCGTGGGCACGGACACATTTGGCAATAAATATTACCAAGCCAAGCCGCGCAAAGGTTATAAACAGCCGCGTCGCTTTGTGATTTATAGAGATGTCCCGGAGGCGAGTGCGATTCCACCGGAATGGCATGGATGGATGCATCATCAAACCGATGAATTGCCGGATAATGATAGCAAGTCGTTCCGCCGTAAATGGCAAAAACCGCATCAGCCGAATATGACAGGGACGAACCAAGCGTATCGTCCGCCGGGCCATATCTTAAAAGGTGGAAAGCGCGAAAAAACAACAGGGGACTACGAGGCGTGGTCGCCCAATGAATAATAGAAGGAAACTGCCATGAAAAATAATGTTATTGAAACGGTTTTAGGCGCGCTGGTTTTAGGCGTCGCGGTTTTGTTTCTGGCGTTTAGCTATTCGTCCGCGAATATTGGTTCTACTGATGGTTATGAAGTCAGTGCGCGTTTCTCTGGTATTGGTGGTTTGAATGTCGGCGATAAAGTCGTGATCAGTGGTGTAAAAGTCGGTCAAGTTTCTAAGATCGAATTGGACAGCAATACGTATCTGGCCAATGTCTTTCTCGATATCAATGATGAGGTAAAACTCCCCGAAGATACCGCAGCCTTTATCAGCAGCGAAAGCTTACTGGGCGGGCTTTACATGCAATTGGAACCGGGTGCCGCCGAAGATTACATTGAAGATGGCGGCTTTATTGAATACACACAAGCGCCGCAAAATCTCGAACAGCTTCTTGGCCAATTTATCTTTAGTCTTCAAGACACCGAAGAGGCTGCGCAATAGCAGTGCGTTTTGTCTTTCTTACTTTTCTTATTATTGCGCTCGGGTTTCCGACAACTTTAAGCGCTGCCATGACGGACTATCCGGAGGTGCGCATTCGTGCCTTGGATAAATCAACCGCGCGCACGAAGACGATGCGCGTGAAGGTAGGCGATACGGTTGAATTCGGATCGCTCTTTATTAAACCGCAAGCTTGTCGTAAATCGGATCCGCTGTCGAAACCGGAAAATGCCTCTTTTATCCAGGTATGGGAAATTCCCTTGGGCAAGACAAAATCAGAATGGATTTTTTCCGGCTGGATGTTTTCTTCCTCACCGGCGGTTTCTGCCATGGATCACGCGGTTTATGACGTCTGGGTGTTGGAATGTATCGATCCCAATAAACAAGCCGTAGAGCGCACTAATCGTATTGTTGTCACGACAGATGAGGGGGAGGAAA
>JBCDCD010000036.1:0-9579 GCA_039182445.1 Pseudomonadota bacterium
ATGATCTTAGAAAAAGCGGTTCGCGTTGACGAGGCGCTCGAAGCTATCGATAAAGCCATCGAACTGAGCCCAGAGATTCCAGATCTCCATCACAGACGCAGTTGTATTTTCTTCATGAACAATCAAATTAAAGAAGCACTCGAAGAACTCAACAAAGCGCTTGAATTGAAACCACAATTCCCAAGTGCGCTTGGAACAAAATCGGAGATCCTACAAACGAGTGGTGACATGGAAGGTGCTCTTATCGCTATTCAAGAAGCGCTTGATTACAACCCAGACCTTCCGACATTATATTTCTCCTTTAGTAAGTTGCATAAATTTAAAGAAGATGATCCAGAACTTGCCAAAATGGTTGAGCTTGCGGCGCTGTATGAAACACACGGTACTAGCCAGCAAGTCGGCTTACTCTTTGGTCTGTTTAAAGCGTATCAAGACATCAAAGACTATGATAAAGCGTTCGAATATCTCAATAAAGGAAATGAGCTTAGACGACAAAGCGTTTCTTTTGATCGTCAAAGTCAGGAAAATCTATACACAAAAATGCAACAAAGATATGGTTCAGAATTTTTTGATGAATTTAAAGACAATGACATCGGTCATCAATCCGATGCGCCTATATTTATTGTCGGGATGCCACGTTCTGGAACAACGCTAACCGAACAAATTATTTCTTCGCATCCGAAAGTCTTTGGCGCTGGTGAACTCTACTACATGACCATGCTCGAAAAGGAAATGGGACATGTAAGTGCGGAGAACTGTAAAGAAATGGGTGAGAAATACGAACAAATGGTGCGTGATATTGCGCCCGAGGCAAAAGAAGCTGAAAAATTCACTGATAAGATGCCAGGGAACTATATGCGTATCGGGCAAATCCTCGCTTCGATGCCGAATGCCAAGATTATTCATTGTCGACGCAATCCAATCGACACGTGCCTATCCTGTTACAAACAACTTTTCTCTCGTGGTCACTATTGGTCTTACAACCAAGAAGAAATGGTTGAACATTACAAGTTATATGCCGGCATGATGGAACATTGGCGTGAAACGATCCCAGATAAGTTCATTGAGATTCATTATGAAGACACCGTTGATGATCTCGAAAAACAGGCAAGAATGCTGATCGATTTTGTTGGCCTTGAATGGGATGACGCTTGTTTAACACCGCACAAAACAAAACGCTCCGTTCTAACGGCCAGTAAGGGGCAAGTACGGAAACCGATTTATAAAACATCGGTAGAAGCATGGCGTCGTTACGAAGATCAATTTGCAACAGTCGCAGAGGGCCTAAAAGATTACGTTGTAAAGCGATAGAGTTACGCGATTTCTTTTTGTGCCATATCATGAGAATCGACCGATACGGGAAGCGCCGATGCGCCATCAGTTAAATGGAATTCTACGCTTTCACGCCCTTGCCAGCGATTAATTTGAAATCGACCCACCAAATGAAACAAAACATCGCGATAGCTCTTCAATAATGTTGCCCCCAGTGGCGTATCAACCCCGCTGAAAAACATCGCTTTCATACGCGATCCGCCTTCTGCATCAGATAACATCAAACGTATATGTTTTTCTTTGAGAATATCAACGGAATGCACGCGTATATCCGATAGCGCAAACACAGGTTCTTCATTGCCCACACCAAACGGGCCCATTTGTTCATGGATAATCTTGATAAAGTCAGCTTTTGCGCCACGCACCGTCGCAACGGAGTCAATATCAAGCTGCGGCGCAATATCTTCCTGTTTCAAATTCGCGATAAAATCATCAATAAACTTTTTGAAATCATCCAAACGATCCGGCGCAATTGTAAAACCGCCAGCCATCGCATGCCCCCCACCTTTGAGCAACACGCCTTCATTGCGCGCCGCGATAAACAAATCCGCCATCGGCACACCAGGAATTGAACGGCCTGAACCCCTACCCTCAACAACACCGTCTTCATTTTCAACATAGGTCACAACAATCGCTGGTTTTGAATATTGATCTTTTAATCGTCCCGCAACCAGACCGCTTAAGCCGGAATGAAAGCTTTCATCATCCACCAGCACGAATTTTTCATGTTCGGCCTTCATAAACGCGATTTTATTCTGCGCGACTTTCATCATCTCACTTTGAATTTTGCGTCGCTCTTGATTGCACTCTTCAAGCGCCCAAGCGAGAGATTGCGCTTCATCATCACTATCTGTTGAGAGAAGCTTTGCTCCCAAATCTGAACGATGCACACGCGATCCCGCATTAATACGGGGTCCCATCGACCAACCCGCATCCTTCGGCTCCGGCAGATTTTCAATCTTACCGACCTGACACAACGCCTTAATTCCCGGATTTTTCATCTCAGCCATTTGCTTGAAACCCGCCTTCACAAAAAGCCTATTCACACCCCTTAACGGCACCATGTCACAAACTGTCCCTAGTGCCAGAAGATCAAGCCACTCTTTTAACGGCGCTTCTTCTAATCCTTGCTCCTCATAAAATTTCTTCTCACGGAGTTTTTTATTGAGCGCGACACACGCCATAAACGTCACACCACACGCCGCCAACATCCCTAACCCTGATTCATCATCGTTACGTTTTGGATTAATCACATGCTGCGCTTCCGGCAAATCGCCTTCGGTTTCATGGTGATCAAAAACACAAACCTTTAATCCCATTTCCTTTGCGGCCGCCAACGGTTCAAACGCCGTAATTCCGCAATCAAGCATCAAAACATATTCACACCCTTGCTCTTTTAGGACTTTCATCGATTTCACGCTCGGGCCATAGCCTTCCGTTAACCGATCCGGAATATAAACGGGTGGCTCAATACCGCAATGACGCAGAAAACGGGTCATAATCCCTGCTGACGTTGCGCCATCAACATCAAAGTCCGCCAAAATCCCGATTAGCTTTTTATCGATGATCGCTTGCGCCAATTCTTCCGCAAACGCATCCATATCCGCCATCGTAAACGGGTCAGGAAAATGATCGCGCAATGTCGGATTTAAATAGGAGTCAATATCGTCAAAAGAAACGCCGCGTTGTACCAACATGCGCGCAATGAATTCGGGCAAAGCATGTGTTTGTGAAAATCGGCTAACCGCGGCTTCATCCGCCTCTTTAAAAACCCATTTTTTGCCGTTGAGAGATTGATCGATGCGAAAAACAGAGGTGCCGCTTTGATTGTTATTCATCTTGCGGTGCAAATCCTGTTTTGCGATTAAAATTATGCGTTGATTTAATGTAGCGCGATGTTCCTGACTTTGACCGCATCACAATAGAATGAGTCACCGCACCATTTGCGTAACGACGCACGCCCGGAAGCATCGATCCAGTTGTCACACCTGTCGCCGAAAACATAACATTGTCAGGTTTCGCTAACTCATTGGTAGTGTAGATCTTTGAAAAATCTGTAATGCCCCATTTTTCCGCGCGGGCTTTCTCATCATCATTGCGAAATACTAAACGACCGAGCATTTTGCCACCCACACACTGCAAAGCCGCCGCCGCCAGAACCCCTTCCGGCGCACCCCCCGTACCGACATAAAAATCAATACCCGTTTCCGCTTCGGTTGTCGCGATCACCGCACTCACATCTCCATCAGGGATGAGGCTAATACGTGCCCCTGCCTCACGAGTCTGGCGAATAATATCTTCATGACGCGGGCGATCCAAAATACAAACAAGCAAATCCTCAACCGTTGAAGATTTCGCCTTAGCGATTTTTGCGAGCGTCTCTTTAATGGGTGCATCAAGATCAAGAATATCTTCCGGCACACCCGGACCGACCGCCATTTTTTCCATGTAAGTATCTGGCGCGTGCAAAAACCCATCTTTATCCGTGATCGCCATGACGGCAAGAGCGTTCTGTCCGCCCTTCGCTGTAATCGTTGTTCCTTCAAGAGGATCAAGCGCGATATCAACCTCTGGTCCGCCAGCACCAACTTCCTCGCCAATGTAAAGCATCGGCGCTTCGTCACGTTCACCTTCGCCAATCACAACACGGCCATTAATAGAAAGAGAATTCAGCGCATCACGCATGGCATCAACGGCCGCTTTATCCGCCGCCTTTTCATCACCGCGCCCAACTTCTTTAGAAGCCGCTAAGGCTGCTGCCTCTGTCACACGCACAGCCTCAAGCGCCAAATTACGATCCATTAATTCCTTCGCAATCATGTCCTGATTGTCTTGCATGCTTTGAATAGCCATACCGATCTCCTGTAATGATGGTGAACCCTATACTTCTTCTATACGGAGCAAGGTGGGTTTGTCCAGAACACAATCCAAGCCCTCTACAGATTTTACAGATTCCGATGTTGTTTTAAAGGGTGCTGTCTGCGTCATGATAATGATGCGCGCACTTCCATCTTCTTCATGGCCATGTTGAAGTAGACTATCAATAGAGATGTTTAACTCACTGAGTCTCGATGTTATTTCCGCAAGCACACCCGGTTCATCCTTGACCACAAGATGAAGATAGCATGGACACTCTAACTCTTCATTATTCTGCCATTCAACTTTCTTAAGCTTCGCAGAAGTCTGGCCAAACGCGTGCGGTTTATACCCCTTCGCCAAATCAATCAAATCGGCAACAATGGATGAAGCCGTTGGCCCCTCGCCTGCGCCCTTGCCTTGCATCATGGTTTGTTCAACAAAATCGCCATCTGTCATCACCGCATTATAGGCATCATCGACTTGCGCAATCGCGGAGTATGACGGCACCAAGCACGGTTCCAGAGTCTGTATATATTGATCATTGATATGCTTAGTAATCCCAAGCAACTTAATCGTATAACCCAGCTCTTTGGCCGCCTTGATATCATGCGCTGTAATACTACGAATACCGCTTATCTCTAAGGCATCAAAATCAGGCTCTACACCAAAAGCCAGTCCTGCCAGTAGAACCAACTTATGCGCTGCATCGATACCGTCTATATCAAATGAAGGATCCGCTTCAGCATATCCTAAATCTTGTGCTTCTTTGAGAACGTCATCAAAATCGCGTCCCGTCTTTTCCATTGTCGTTAAAATGTAATTGCAGGTACCGTTTAAAATCCCGAACACCGAATTGATCTCGTTCGCTGCTAATCCTTCACGAAGTGTTTTAATAATAGGAATACCGCCGGCAACTGCCGCTTCATATAATAGAGCGCAATTATTTTCTTCAGCGATTTTAGAAAAACTTACACCATGTTTTGCGAGCAACGCTTTATTCGCGGTGACAACATCTTTTCCATTCTCAAGTGCGCTCTGCACTGTTTCTTTCACAATACCGTCATCGCCGCCAATACATTCAACCAAACAATCAATGTCAGTATTTTGCGCCAATGACAAAAGATCATCCGCCCATTCATAGGTCGATAAATCAACGCCGCGATCTTTACTTTGATCCTTCGCCGCGATTGTAACAATTTCAATAGAACGACCCGCACGCGCCGCAATCAGGTCTTGATTTTGCTGCAATATCTTTACAACACCAACACCGACCGTGCCGAGGCCGGCAATGCCAATTTTAAAAGAGTCTGGAGAAGAAGCCATAAGCGTCTGTTATCGATCACCCATGATCATATCAACACGACGGTCAAAAGCCCCATCGCCTGTCGCCCGCGTGGAGCCATAACTTACTGTTTTAATTTTCTCTGCCGGCAAGCCTTTTTGCATCAGTGATTTTGACACAGCAAACGAACGGTTCATTGACTCTTTCAAATTCAAAACATGCGCTTTCACGGAATTTTCTCCCGCTTGCGTCGGACGACTGGCATAGCCTTCCACCGTCACACGATTAATCGGTGCAAATTTGGCTTGATCCGCAAAGGCCGCAATTTTTCTCTGATCAATACTGCCCAATCGAGACGAACCAAACTTAAAGAAGATTTGCTCATCAACTCGACCGCGCATATTCTGCTTTGGTCTATAATTTGGGTTTTGCTGATACGATTGCACCATCACATTATTATTGGCCGGCATCATACCCGGTGGCACAGTGTTCATCGACATTTGATATCCAGCGGCAGGCGCGGGCTCATCAAAACTAAAGATAGTGACGTCATCTGTTGATGCCGCAGAAATATTAGGCTGAAAATTAGGAATTTCACCATATTCACGTGGCTCGCGCTTTGGTTCTTCTGGCAACGGTGTCATGGGGGCATCCGCTACAACGCGCGGCTCTTCTGCTTCCTTAACAATTTCAGCCGTACGAAAATGCTCACACCCAACCAAAGGCAGCGCCGCCAACACAATCAAAAAATGATATGGTTTCAAGATCTTATACTCCTAATCAGCGATATTGATTAAAGGCATCCTGTGATATTTTTTATCGAAAAGCAAGGGGCAGAAACGAATCTATCCCGCTTTATATTCTGCGGCCAAACGAACGTAGTTTTCCGCGGATTGCGGCAGAAAAGCCTTCTCTTCTTCTGTCAAATCCCGCATGTAGCGCGCTGGGTTTCCACCCCATAACTGCCCCGTTGGCACAGTTTTCTTAGGAGGTACCACCGCCCCTGCGGCGACCATAGCGCCCGGCTCAACCACAGCTTCATCGAGGATAATCGCTCCCATGCCAATAAGCGCGCGATCCCCGATCGTACAAGCATGAATAACCGCCGCATGGCCAATCGTTACTTCATCTCCGATATAGGTACCTGATACTTTGCGGGTCACATGAACAACGGCGTTATCCTGAATATTGGTGCGCTTGCCAATACGGATTTCATGGACATCGCCGCGCATCATTACGCCAAACCAAACCGAGCTTTCATCGCCGATTTCAATATCACCCGCGACCGTCGCCGTATCGGCAATCCAAACCTCGTTGCCAATTTTGGGGAATATCTTTTTGTAGGGAATGATCATTAGTATGGAATTGGATATTTGCGATAGACCGCATCAATATCCGCCATCACATCATTCGATAACTCTAAATTAAAAGCAGCAATATTGGATTTTAACTGCTCCATCGAGGTTGCTCTAATAATTGTTGACGTCACAAAATTGCGCATGTCGATAAACTTCAATGCCATTTGGCAGACATCTAATTCATAATCATTGGCAACATCAATATACCCTCTAATCGCCGACTGCGATAATTCAGTATCGCGACCATTGGGTCTATCATCCATTGCCCAGCGACTCCCTTCAGGGCGCTTACCATCCAAGTATTTACCGCTAATCATACCGCCGCCTAATGGTGACCAAGGAAGATAAGCGATATTTTCACGGAAACAAACTTCACTGAGGTAATTTTCATCATTACGCTTCATCAAGCTATATTCATTCTGTATTGATTCAATTTTAGGCAAGTTATGTTTTTCCGAAAGCCTTAGATACGTCATCATGGCCCAAGGAGAGTCATCAGAAATCCCGTAATGACGAATTTTACCCGCTTTTTGCAAATCGGCCATCGTCTCTAAAATTTCAATAAATTCCTCTACCTCTTGTTCTGTGGTTGTTTCTTCGAAGTCCATTGTACCCGCTAAATGGCGGATGAAATGGGCATTGATACGATTGGGATTATGAAGCTGGTATAAATCAATATAATCGGTTTTTAGTCTTTTTAAACTTCCTTCAACAGCCTCCTCAATATTTTTGCGATCCGCTTTGTGTTTATCACCGCGAACCCACTCACCCCATCCATCATAAGGCATATTGGGCATACCGCGCCCTACCACTTTTGTAGCCAGAGTAATATCCTGACGCTTACCTGTTTTTTCAAACCATGTGCCGATGATCTCCTCAGTTCTACCATAGGTTTCAGGACGCGGTGGCACAGCATATAGCTCTGCCGTATCAAAAAAATTAATACCCTGCTCTACGGCATAATCCATTTGCTCATGGCCTTCGGCTTCCGTGTTTTGTTCGCCCCATGTCATGGTACCCAAACACACGCGCGAGACCTCTAAGCCTGTATTGCCTAATTTTGAATATTGCATATTTACCCTCTAATCATTTCTTTGTTATTTACAAGACGATACCATTTTAATCTGGCAACAATGATGAAAGCCCGCTTTACCAAGAGTACGGCCAATACCACTGCTCTTATAGCCGCCAAAGGGATTACCAGCATAATTGCCAACGTCGTTGTGATTAACCTCACCCGCATCAATTTGCGAAGCAACACGCTGCAAAAGTTCACGATCTTCAGTGAAAACATAAGAAGATAATCCATAAATTGTACGGTTTGTTTCTTCAATCGCCTCTTCTTCTGTCTTAAAAAAGTAGATCGGAAGCACCGGGCCAAAAACTTCTTCTTCATATATTCTCATCTCAGGCGTAACGCCAGTCATTAATGTTGGCTCATAATAAGCTCCACTTGAAAACTCTTCTGGAACTTTACCACCCATAAGAATCTCTGCGCCTTTTGCTTTCGCATCTTCAACCTGCTCCACCAACAAATCTTGTTGTCGTTTTGCTGCAAGTGGCCCAAACACAACACCCTCTTCTTCGGTACTACCGAGTTTTTTCGAGGCAATCAGCTCTTTGAGTTTTTCTGTCACTTCTTCAACACGGCTCTCATGAACCAAGAGACGTTTCAAACCACAACAAATCTGTCCGCAATTCACAAACTTTGCCCAAAAAATGGATTCCAGAATTTCAGGAGATAGTACCGCATCTTCAAAAACAATTCCCGCATCAGACCCCCCTAATTCCAAGGTGACTGGAATAAATTTTTCAGCCGCAATCGCGTATAGTTTTTTCCCAACAGCAGAGCTTCCTGTGAAGTGAATAAAATCAATGTCAGATCGAGCCAAAGCTTCACCAACATCACCAGCGCCATAAACCTGACTAAAAACACCTTCTGGAATACCGCTTTCGGCAAATGCCTCACCGAGTGCTTGACCGTTAAGCGGCACTTCTTCTGAAGATTTATAGACAACTGTATTACCAGCAATAAGCGGCTGCAAAGCACCCATGACAAAATTACTCAATGGGAAATTCCATGGTGTGATAACACCAAACACGCCATATGGCTCATAAAACATTTGATGCAAATGATCACTGTCTTCAAAGATCGTCTCCGGCGCAAGAATTTCTTCGGCGTTATCTAAATTCCACTTTATGCGTTCCAAACCCCAATCTACCGAACTAATACTTGAATCAATAGGACGGCCCATTTCTTGAGTTTCTAAAAGAGAAAATTTATCTTTATTGCTTTCTAAATAATCATAGAGCTTCCTTAAAAGCTTCACACGACCAGCAACACCCAAAGCCTTCCAATCTTGTTGTGCCTCACGCGCCTTTTGAACCGCATCATGCACATTTTGAATGCTAGAAACTTCTACCTCACCCAAAATATTTAAGTTTTCAGGATTATAAGAAACGATTGTTTCATTACTCATTCTTTTGTCGGCAACCATAGGGACCTCCTCTGACAATTTTTAAGAAATTAATGTTAGATTACGATACAGGCCGTCATTCTACAAATAAAAAAGCCCCTTTCGGGGCTTCATAAAGTTATCTTTATATCAAGCTGGTTGCCCAATAGGCTGAAAACAAAAACCGTCTTTCGGTGTTGATCCACCATTCGTTGCCAATATTCTCAGCCCCTCCTCTCCCGAAGCACGTGACAAAGCATTATGATATCGTCCCCAAATTGGTCCGACTGCC
>JBCDCD010000037.1:0-9565 GCA_039182445.1 Pseudomonadota bacterium
AATGTCATTGCCCGTGAAGGCAAGCAGGGCACGAGCGCGATGATCCGCGAAAACGGCCAAATGGGTGCTATTCTCATCAAAGCCTGTAAACCGCAGCAAGACAGGGCGCTTGATCTTCCCACTATTGGCCCTGAAACGGTTCTCCTCTGCGCGCAGAAAAACATGAAGGGCATTATTGGTGAAGCGGGCAAGACGCTTATTGTTGAACAAGACAGAGTTAAGCAAATCGCCGATGAAAAAGGCCTGTTCGTTTTTGGAGCCGCGCCATGACGAAAATCTATATTATTGCTGGTGAAGCCTCCGGTGACTTTCTCGCCTCGCAACTCATGCGCTCTTTAAAAGAGCAAAACCCTGATTGTGAATTTTATGGCGTTGGTGGCGCGCTGATGGAACATGAAGGCTTGCGCCCTTTATTTCCCATGCGTGAATTATCCGTCATGGGTATTGCTGAAATCGCACCGAAGGTCTTTTCGCTCCTGAAACGGATCAACCAAACGGTGAAAGATATCGAGGATAAGCAGCCTGACGTGATTATAACCGTGGATGCGCCTGATTTCTCTTTCCGCGTGCAAAAGAAAGTTCACAAGCGCGCCAAAACCAAAGCAAAGCAAATTCATTATGTCGCGCCAACGGTTTGGGCATGGCGTCCCGGTCGCGCCAAAAAAATCGCGCAGTTTCTTGACGGCCTTATCTGTCTCTTTCCCTTCGAGCCACCTTTCTTTGAAAAAGAAGGGCTGAAATCCTTCGCTATTGGCCATCCGATGATGCAAAGCGGTATTCTCGAAGCCAAAGCCTTGCCGCTTGGTGATCCGGATAAACAAAAACTCGGCGTATTTTTTGGCAGCCGCCATGGAGAGCTCAATAAAATGGGTCCGGTCTTAAAAGAATCCGTGATCAAGGTTTATGAGAGCAACAGGAATATCGAACTCATTGTCCCAACACTCCCGCATTTACGGGAGAAAATCGTTGCGATGACCAATGATCTGCCGATGACGGTTCACGTGGATGCCAATAAAGATCAAAAATGGCGTATCTTTAAATCCTGTGACGCCGCTATTGCCGTGTCGGGAACGGTCGGCCTGGAGCTCGCCATTGCCAATGTTCCGCATTTGATTGCCTATAAAATGAATCCCATCACATGGCAGATTATTAAGCGTGTCATTCGCACACGTTTCGCGCATCTCGCCAATATCTTATTACAAAAAGAAGCCGTGCCTGAATTTATTCAGGAAAACTGCACGGCAGATAAAATTAGCGAGTATGCGCTTGAACTGCTCGAGAATGACAACGTCAAAGCGTTTCAGACACGTCACTTTGACACGGTGCGCAAGCAAATGACGGGCGATGAAAAAGCCTCTGATAAAGCGGCGAAGTTTATTTACGCTTCTTTATAGGGACGTAAGGGCGTTCTGCATGCCCCGTATAAAGCTGACGGGGTCGGCCAATCCGTAAAGACGATTCTTCCATCATCTCTTTCCACTGTGATATCCAGCCCGCTGTTCGTGAAACCGCAAACAACACGGTAAACATCTCAACTGGGAAGCCCATGGCTTTCAAAATAATACCGGAATAGAAATCAACATTCGGGAACAGCTTGCGTTCCGCAAAATAAGGATCACTGAGGGCAATTTCCTCGAGTTCCATCGCCAATTCTAATTGTGGGTCATCAATGCCAAGCTCATTGAGAACTTCATGGCATGATTCACGCATGACCTCAGCACGTGGATCGTAATTCTTATAAACACGATGTCCAAAGCCCATAAGGCGGAACGGATCATCCTTATCTTTGGCTTTATCGAGATATTCAGGAATATTCACCTTGTTACCAATCTCATCCAACATCTCGAGAACCGCTTGGTTGGCACCGCCATGCGCCGGCCCCCAAAGTGATGTAATGCCCGATGCAATACAGGCCATTGGGTTGGCTTGCGACGATCCAGCAAGACGCACCGTCGATGTTGACGCGTTTTGCTCATGATCCGCATGGAGGATCAAAATACGTTCCATCGCGCGTACAACGGAAGGGCGTAATTGATATTCTTCTGCCGGAACTGAAAAACACATATGCAAAAAGTTTTCAGTGTAAGACAAATCATTACGTGGATAGACGTAAGGCTGTCCTTTGGAATATTTCATTGCCATCGCGGCAAGCGTTGGCACTTTCGCAATCAGGCGGTGCGCTGAAATGCGGCGCTGTTCTTCATCCCAAATATCAAGCGAGTCATGATAGAACGCTGCCATGGTGCCGACGACACCACACATAATCGCCATTGGATGCGCATCACGGCGAAAACCTTGATAAACGCTTTTAACCTGTTCATGGATCATCGTATGATAACGAATAATATCTTCGAATTCTTCTAATTCTTTTTGCTTCGGCAATTCGCCATGCAGCAAGAGGAAGCAAGTTTCGAGATAAGTACTTTTCGCGGCAAGCTCTTTGATATTATAGCCGCGATGCAGCAAAATACCTTCCGCGCCATCAATATAGGTAATTTTTGATTTACAACTGCCTGTCGCGGTGAAGCTGGGGTCAAGTGTGAAATGACCTGTCTGCGCGTATAATTTACGAATATCAATACAATGCGGCCCATAAGTGCCTTCAACCACGGGCAATTGCCATTCTTCGCCCGTTTCATTATTCCGAAGAGTAAATGTTTTCTGATTATCGTTATTATCGCTCATAAGATTAATTGCTTTCTATAAATTGAATGGCGTTATCGAGTCTTTTGACCACATCATTTTGTCCTAAAATAGCAGCGGCGGCAAACAAAGAAGGGGATTTGTCCGTACCGGTGAGTGCAGCACGCAAGGGCATCATCACTTTACCGAGCTTGCCATCTACTTTCTCTTTCGCCAAATCACGGCAAAGCGTTTCAATTTTTTCGGCACTGAATTCATCCAATGATTTAAAATTATCATTTAATGCACTTAAAACAGGCAAAGAATCAGCATTCAACTGTTTAATCGCTTTATCGCTGTAGCTTGTAACATCCGACACTAAGAACACGCTTTCTTGCGCCAATTCGATCAATGTTTTGGATCGATCTTTTAACTCATCCATACCCTGACGCATCCGTTCCAATCCAGTCTCATCGGGGTCAATGCCATGCTCTGATTTCAAGAACGGCAAAACCAAATCGAGCAGTCGGTCATTATCCGCTTCTTTCATGTAATGCGCGTTGAGGCTCTCTAGCTTTTCATAGTCAAACCGTGCGGCGGATTTGTTCATCCCATCAAAACCGAACAGCTCAATCGCACGCTCACGGTTGATGAGTTCTTCGTCTCCATGCGCCCAACCGAGCCGCAAGAGGTAATTACAAACAGCTTCGGAAAGATATCCTTGCTCTTTAAACTCACCAACGCCAACGGATCCATGACGTTTGGAGAGCTTACTGCCATCGGGGCCAAGAATAAGCGGTAAGTGCGCATAGGTCGGCTGCTCCCAGCCCATCGCTTTATAAATCACATTTTGACGGAAGGTATTGTTAAGGTGGTCATCGCCGCGCATCACATGGGTAATGCCCATATCATGATCATCAACGACAACGGCGAGCATATAGGTCGGCGTGCCATCACTGCGTAGCAAGACAAAATCATCAATATGATCATTCTGAATTTCAACATGGCCTTGAACCTCGTCATCGATAAAACAAGATCCTTCGAGGTCAGCCTTGATACGAATAACAAAGGGACGCTCTTCCGGCGCTTCACTCTCATCTTTATCGCGCCAGCGACGATCATAAGCTGTGGGACGGCCTACTTTTTTGGCTTCCTCGCGCATTTCGGTCAGCTCTTCGGCTGTACAATAACATTTATAGGCTTTGCTTTCTTTCAGCAACTCGTTCGCAACATCGATATGGCGCTGCTTGTTTGCAAATTGGGATTCTGGTGTATTGTCGTAATCAAGTTCCAACCAGTCCAAGCTATCTTTAATGACTTGCACCGCTTCATCGGAATAACGCTCACGGTCTGTGTCTTCAATTCGGATCAGGAATTTTCCGCCATGGCGCCGCGCCAACAGGTAATTAAATAAGGCTGTGCGGGCATTCCCGATATGCATCATACCGGTCGGAGAGGGCGGAAATCGTGTAACTAAACTCATGGCTTTTTTGTTTCTTTTTGACACGTTATACTGCCTTGTTTTGCAGAAAATTCAAACACTTATTGGCGAGAAACTAGTGGAAATCCAGCTCGAGCAGCGCGATCGCGCCTTTCTTTGGGTGCCGTTTTTCATAGCTGTTGGGATCGGCTTTTATTTCTCTCTCAAAACCGAGCCGACATGGCCATCCATTATAGGCGCTCTTATCGTCACGATTGGCGCGACCGTTTCTTACTGGTTGAAAAACAAAGACCGCGTGAATGCGTTTTTGATGGGCGCTTTGATTATTGCGAATCTAATCGTTATTGGTTTCACGGCGGCGAAGCTAAGAACGGATATCGCTTACACGCCGATGATTCCGAAAAAGATGCAATATGCGGATGTTGTTGGCACGATCCAATCGATTGAACCGATGGAGCAGGGCAGCCGTGTTATTCTCAATAACTTGGTGATTGAGAAAATTGTTCCGGATAAAACACCGCGCAAAATTCGTGTCACCTTGCGCAAAGATGAAGGGTTGCGTGCTGGACAGCGTATTCAAATACTCACCGGCCTCAATCCGCCATCACCTCCGGTAGCACCCGAAGCTTTTGATTTTCAGCAATGGGCGTATTTCCATGGCATCGGGGCAGTAGGTTTTTCTTATGGCGCACCAGAAATTTTAGAAGATAAGAAGGCTGGTATCATTACTACACTCCGTGGACAGATCGGCAACGTTATTACAAAACACACAAGCAACCCCGAGCAATCGATTATTCTCGCGCTGATGACGGGTCAACGCAAAGCGATTACCGAAGAGGATTGGGAAGCGATGCGTGCTTCTGGTCTTGCCCATATGCTCGCCATATCTGGTCTCCATGTCGGGATGGTGGCAACGGTGCTTTTTTTCTTTTCACGCTTGCTGATGGCCTGCATCTGGCCTTTGGCACTTCACCATCCGATTAAAAAATATGCCGCGATTTTCGCGATGATCGGCGCGTTCTTTTATATGCTCATGGTTGGGGCAACCATACCGACGCAGCGCGCGATGATTATGACAGCGCTTGCGATGATCGCGATTTGTTTTGATCGTTCTCCCTTTTCCTTACGGCTTGTGGCGTTCGCCGCCGTTATTATTCTGCTCTACCGACCGGAGAGTCTGTTAAGCGTCAGTTTCCAAATGTCCTTCGCCGCTGTTACGGCTTTGGTCGCCTTTTTTGATTGGACGCGGCCCTTTTGGAAACGCAGCTATTCGCGTGCCGGGATGGGGCGTAAAATCGCGCTGTACTTCGCCGGCTTATCCTGTACGACCATCATTGCTGGCTTTATTACCGGCATCTTCGCGCTCTATCATTTTCAGCAATATGCCATGTATGGCTTGCTTGCGAATCTCATTGCCGTGCCGATTCTATCGATTATCGTCATGCCGCTTTTGGTGCTCTGCTACTTCCTTATGCCGTTCGGCTTGTCTAGTTGGATCTTATCCATCGCCGAATATGGTGTCAGTTGGATTTTGGCCACAGCCCATTGGGTTGCTGGTTTAAGCGGCGCGGTATTTCATCTGCCCGCATTCCCGCTTTTTATCTTCATCGGTATCGTGATTTCCTTCTGGTGGATTATAGTTTGGAAAGGGGAATTTAAAAAACTCGCTTACGCAGGCCTTGTCATTCTGGTTGGCTTGATCGCTTTTTATCGTCAGCCGGATATGCAGATAACCAGCAATGGTGATCTCATCGCGCTCCAGAATCAAAAAGGCGAGCTGGTGCTATCCAATCTTCAAAAAGAACGCTTTACGGCGGATAATTGGGTTCAACGTCATGCTCAAGACGAAAAACCGAAATGGCCAAAGACAGCAGCCGATGAATTTCCACTACAATGTGATGAGAGAGGCTGTCGCGGCGAAATCAATGGCCAAGAAATTGCGGTGAGCTTTTCGGATAAAGCCTGGCGCGAAGATTGCCAATGGTCGGATATCCAAATTGCAACGACACCAATGAAAGGCTGCGCGGCACCACAACAAATTGATCGATTTGATTTATGGCGTAACGGCAATCATGCGCTTTGGATAACACCCGAAGACATCATTGTTAAAACAGTAGAAGAGGTTAGGGGTAAACGTCCCTGGACGCAAAGCAAGCGCGGTTAATGATAGGTGCGCATTAAGCTTGCAAGCTTACCCTGAATCACCACCTGGTTCGGATCATAAATTTGTAATTCATACTCATCATTTTCAGGGATCAGAATAATTTTATCCTTATCGCGCTTCAGACGTTTGAGGGTCACTTCCTCGCCATCCACCAGCGCCACAACGATATCACCATCGCGCGCTGTTTCGGTTTTCTGTATGATCACCGTATCACCATCATGAATGCCGGCCTTGATCATCGAATCGCCATCGACCTCAAGCGCGTAATGATCACCACCACCAATCATATGCGGCGGCAAATCAACGGCACCGTTTTCATCACGGATCGCTTCAATCGGGGAGCCTGCCGCAATGCGCCCATAGAGCGGAATTTGAATCATATCCGATAGGCCGTTGCTGACGGTTTCGATTGTCTTGCTCACAACGCTATCGCTGCCTTCGGGCAACTTCTTCACTTCTAACGCACGGGCACGATTGGGCAAGCGCTCCAAATAGCCGCGTTCAACCAACGCCGTAATCAAGCGATGAATACCGGATTTGGACTTGAGGCCCAAAGCCTCGCGCATCTCGTCAAAAGAGGGGGCAATATCACCGGATTGCATCCGTTCATGAATAAAAAGCAAAAGCTCGCGTTGTTTTTTGGTCAGCATCAGAAACTCCCTAGAAAAACCATATGTTCTTCTATAGTTCTACACCTGTTCGTGTTTTGTGTCAAATCGTAATATTGTGTATTATTATTGACATAATATACAATATTTGCTAATTTCACTTATGCCTCGCACACCCAGACAAAAAAGAGCCTTAGCAGCATTAAGAAAAACACCAGAGTTTCGTGACGCTATTCGCAATAGAGACAGTCGTGCTTTATCTGAGATGTTTACAAAAGCAGGTATTAAAAGAAAACAACCTTCACGCTTAAACGTAAGCCCTTCTGTATTGCAAATTAGCGATACTCAGACTTCAAGACCCGATGGATCTTCTGAAGGGTGGCAATATGTGTCTGTAGGTGCTGCTTTAGGCGCTTTTATGTATAGCTAGATTACGAGTTCTTTCAACGCAGCGCCGATATCGTCTTGGCGCATCAGGCCTTCGCCAATCAGAAAAGCGCCATAGCCAGCCTCGGCGAATAAATGAAGATTGGCTTTGGCGCTAAACCCGCTCTCGGCAATTTTGAAAACAGAGTCCGGAATTCTCTTGGCCATTTCAAGGCCGGTATTCAGGCTCACATTCAGCGTTTTGAGATCGCGATTATTCACGCCAATCATTTTTGGCTCAAACGCAAGCGCGCGATCCAGCTCTTCCTGATCATGCACCTCCACCAAAACGCCCATTTTTAAGGACATAGCGAGATCATAAAGCTCCTTTGCCATTTCATCAGTAAGGCATGCCATAATCAGCAAAATACAATCAGCGCCGAGCGCCCGTGATTCATAAATTTGGTAGGGGTCGATCATGAAATCTTTGCGCAGAATCGGCAGATCAACGGCTGCACGAATGGCTTCTAGATAATCATCATGGCCTTGGAAATATTTTTCATCCGTCAAAACAGAAAGACAGGCTGCGCCATTTTGCTCATAAGTTTTGGCGATCTCGACGGCGTCAAAATCTTCACGAATGACCCCTTTGCTCGGCGATGCTTTTTTCACTTCGGCAATGATGGAATATTTCCGGTCCTTCTTCTTTAATCCCATGAGAAAAGAACGGGTTGGCGGTATATCTTCAATCATTCTCTGAAGATCAGAAACGGGTGTATGCGCCTTCATGGCTCGAATATGATGCTTCTTATCGGCGCATATTTGATCCAGAACTGTTGTCATTTATCCTTCTTTCGAAAAGGCAATATAGCGCGTGAGAATTTCTTGCGCTTTGCCGGTATCCAGTGAGTCGGCCGCTATTTTTGCCGCTTCTTTTAAGCTGTTGGCTTTTTCATGAAGCATCAGCACGGCGGCCGCGTTGGCAATCACTATATCACGATAGGCGTTTTGCTGACCATTCAAAATATCGAGCAAAGCTTGCGCATTGGTTTCGGCGTCTCCCCCTTTGATGTCTTCCGGGTTTGCGACCGGCAATCCAAAATCTTCCGGCGTTATTGCCTCTTCGGTAATCGTGCCGTTATGAAGTTTAACAATATCGGTTGCGGTCGTGGTGGTGATTTCATCGAGGCCATCCTGACCATGCACAATCCAAGCGGCTTTGGTACCCAGATTATTGAGAACTTCGGCCATCGGACGCAGCCAATGTTTATCAAAAACACCAATCAGTTGATATTGCGTCCCGGCGGGATTGGCGAGCGGGCCGAGCAGATTGAAAATTGTACGGCGTCCCATTTTCTTGCGCACGGGCACAACATATTTCATCGCGTTGTGGTGGGCGGGTGCCATGAGAAAACAAAAGCCAATCTCTTGTAGCGCTTGTTCTAATTTGTCATGTGAGAGATCAAGGTTAACGCCAAGCGCTTCCAAAACATCGGCCGCGCCGGATTTGGAAGAGGCCGCCCGATTCCCATGTTTGGCGATCGGAATACCACAAGCTGCAGATACCAAAGCGACTGCCGTCGAGATATTATAGGTGCTTTGTCCATCACCACCTGTACCACAGCAATCAGTCGCAAGCGCCGGGGCGCTAATGGCGGCGGCCATTTCACGCATGACTTTTGCGGCGCCAGTGATTTCGCTCACGGCTTCGCCGCGATCCGCGAGCGCTCCAAGAAATTCTTCCATTTGCGCTTCATTGGCATCGCCTTGCATCATAATGCGAATTGCTTCAGAGGCTTCTTCTTCTGTTAAAACAGTATCTTGTTGAATTTTATTAATGTGATTTTGTAGATCGCTCATGATGCGCTCAAATGAGATCCAAAAAGTTCTTCAACAGATCATGGCCATGTTCGGTGGCGATACTCTCGGGATGGAATTGCACACCGTGCAACGGCTGCTCTTTATGCATCATCCCCATGATCAAATCATCAGCCGTTGAGGTGATGTCAAAACAATCCGGCAGCGTTTCTTTTTCAACGATCAAAGAATGATAACGTGTCGCTTCAAAAGGATTAGGTAACCCTTTGAAAACGCTTTTACCATCATGTTCCATCATCGATGTTTTGCCATGCATTGGCGCGGGGGCACGAACCACCTTGCCGCCATAGATTTGACCCATACATTGATGGCCGAGGCAAACGCCGAGCAGCGGTGTATTTTTCTCCGCGGCTGTTTTTATGACATCCATGCAGATTCCCGCATGATCCGGATCGCTCGGGCCGGGAGAGATCACAATACCCTCTGGGTTTTTCTCAAAAACCGCATTAGGTGTGAGCTCGTCATTACGGTAAACCTCAACCTTCG
>JBCDCD010000038.1:0-9562 GCA_039182445.1 Pseudomonadota bacterium
GATAAGACGACCATTAAAGCCCTTCATCATACGCTTCATATGCTTTGGCACACTGAGATCTCCCACGCCCATTTCGCGTAAAGAGCGATCCATCGTCTTAAAAAACACATCAAAAAGGCTTTGTGATAGCTTGTTTTCACCCGCGCGATTGAGCCGCAGCATTAAAATCGAGCAATGCAGCGCGATCATATCAAAACGCCCATCGACAGAATCCGGCACCCCCAGCTTTTCGTAAAAAACAGGATGGCGCGATTGATCAACCGCCGCCGCATAAAGTTCACGCGCGCGCTCTTTTCTGTGTTTCTTTTTCGTGAAATACCCAAGCATCCTTGATTTTTTAATGCGCTAACGGTAAAAGTGCAAGCATGAAAAACATTGTATTCTCTCGCTTTGCTCTCCTTTCACTCTCTTTGTTCGTGATGGCCTGCACGCCGACGCAATCCAATCGCGGCAATATGGTCGAAGATTTTCGCCTGTCCGAGCTCACACCCGGTATCAGCACACGCAATAACGTTCTGCGCTCTCTCGGCTCTCCCACTGCTAAAGCGCCTTTTGATGAGAACACTTGGTACTACCTTGGTCAAAAAATGGAGCAAAAAGGTATTTTCATTCCAGAAGTAAAGGAAGAACGCATTATCGTTGCCGCTTTTGACGATGAAGGCATATTACAACGCCTAGAAGAGTTGGAGCGTGACCGCATCGACGTCCCGACGGTCGATAGAGAAACGCCAACCGGCGGTAACGAAATAACCGTGGTCGAACAAATATTAGGGAATGTCGGACGATTTAATAAAGTCGGAGAAACATCCGGTATTGAGCCATAAAAAAACCCGACCTTATTAAATAGGCCGAGCTTTTATTTACTAAGGTCCGAGGATTATCGACCTAGATATTTAAGAGCTGTTTTAAATAGGACGTTGGTTCACGACCTGCAATAAAACAGAATTTACCTTATTTTCACCCAATACTTTGGCCGAAATCCGGTTTAGACGCTCTTTTAACTCATCAACTTTAATCACGCCGCCCTCCATCGAAGCCTTTCGATTGAGAACGCCATACATATCCTGAATATATGCGTCTTTTAGACGCGGTGTCATACTGGCTGCAAATTCCGCATTGTCGTCACCGTTCACCTCTAATGAAACCACCAGAGTAACGACCTGACTCACGCCATTGCTATCAATAATTGGCAAAACAATAGGATCTAACTTCACGAAACGAAGATGCTTTGCCTTCTCTTCAGCCGACATTTTGGCGAATTTATTCGCTTGTTGCTGTTCTTTCGATATTGGACCCGTTTCTGAATATGATGCAACCGCTTGTTTTTGCGAGAAGAAATAGCCTCCAGCGCTACCAGCCCCCACCAACAGAGCCGCCATAATGGTCATCATAAGAAATTTCATCGTATAATCCCCGTTTTGCCTGAAATGCAGGCAAATTCTCCCTAACTACTTAATAATTGTACGATGAAAAGGTTAATAAATCCTTCTTGTATACGTAAAATCAGCTATTTTTTGGGATTATCGGGTCGTCTTACGGATCGAGTCGAGGACCGCATTCACAAGCCCACTCTCACTCTCATCGAAAAAAGCCTGTGCCACATGCACATAATCAGAAATAATAATCGGATAATCGATATCAGAACGAAGCATAAGCTCGTATGCACCACAGAGAAAAAGAGCGTTTAAAAGAGGCTCATTGGTGAGGGTATCGCGGCTTCTGTTTTTGACAACCATCTCTTGAAGCTGATCGAAATTTTCTGCAACGCCTTGCACGGTATTTGAGAAATGCTCCCTATCAGCTGAAACCATGCGTTGGCCATCCACTTCCATACCAATGCGATGATCAAAATATTCGCGCACTACTTCTTTGGCGCTTTGATCATTTTTATGCATTTGGTAAACGGCTTGTACCGCCATGAGGCGCGCCGAACTTTTGCGCGCTTTTGCTGATCCTGTGTCTTTTTGTGGATTATTCATGGTGTCTTTTAACCATAAAGACACACAGACACAAAGGCTTTTTTATATTTGGCCTCAGGCGTGTAAACACGCTACGGCCGCATCTGAACAACTCCGCCAGATGAGGCCGAAAAGCGTCTACGCTTTGGAGGCAAAATCAAACTAAGCTGCAAGCTTAGTTTGAGAAGAAAAAGCCGCCATATTCTCGAGTGTTTTCACGCAAGCCTCGGCTGCTTCTTTTCCCTTCACCGTAAAGTGGTCAAAAAAGAATTTATGATGCTCTTCACTGTCATGGAAATGATGGGGTGTTAACACGACGGATAACACCGGCACACCTGTATCCAGCTGCACACGCATCATGCCGTCGATCACGGTTGAAGCCACAAAGTCATGACGATAAATACCGCCATTAATGACAAAGCCGCACGCGACAATAATTGCATACTCACCAGTCTCAGCAAGTTTTTTTGCCTGTAACGGTATCTCAAGAGACCCCGGCACATCAAAGATTTCAATGCGATCACCGGCAACGCCGGCTTGCTTCATATTATCAACGAAAGACTTACGTCCCTCTGCAACAATATCGGCATGCCATCCAGCTTGAATAAAGGCGATTTTTTGGTTGGTTGGTAAGTTTGTCTGATTCATTTTAAACTCCTTTAAAGTTTTTGTTTTATGAATCAGGGCTTCCCTAAAAATGTACCTACATTTTTAGGGATTCTTTCTCTTTCATCCGGACTGTAACCGTCGGCTCTGGAATTTCACCAAATCTGCTTGACCCTTCACAAAAGTAAAGGCGCTCGCGGGCTTTCACCGCCGGTAGGGACTTTCACCCTGCCCTGAGAATGCTCTATTTATATAAAACTTGTAACTTTATTACAAGTTTTATAAGCCTCAGGCGTGTAAACACGCTACGGCCTCATAAATCTAGGTGTTTTGCTCTAACTGCCTTGCGACATAGCGCGCAATGGTATCGGCTTCAAAATGCACGGCATCGCCTTCTTTGAGGCGACCCAGCGTTGTATGTGTCCAAGTATGAGGAATAATATTCACCCCAAATTGATTGCCATCGACTCCATTCACCGTGAGTGAAATACCGTCCAATGCCACGGACCCTTTCGGTGCGACAAATTTTTCAAATCCTTCGGGTGTTTCAAACACCAATCGATGGGAGTCCCCTTCTTTGGTGATCGAGATACATTTGGCAAGACCGTCAACATGACCGGAAACTATGTGACCGCCGAGCTCATCACCAAGCTTCAAAGACTGTTCGAGATTAACTTTATCGCCGTCACTCCATGAGCCAAGATTTGTTTTGGAGAGTGTTTCTGCCGAGACATCGACAAAAAACATATCATCGATTTTTTTGACGACCGTTAGACAACAACCCGCACACGCAATGGAAGCGCCGATTTCAACTTTTTCTAAATCGTAATCCGTGTAAATAGCGAAGCGCGCATCACCGCGAGTCTTATCAACGGAAGCAATCGTTCCCATATCGGTAATAATGCCAGTGAACATTTAAGCGCTTTTCTTTTTCGGCTGTTGTGCGGCTTGAATATCTTGAAGCTCTTCGAGGAAGGAATTAAAATCTTCCGGGTCACGGAAATCTTTATAAACAGACGTGTAGCGAATATACCCCACAAGATCGAGGCTGATGAGTGCCTGCATCACAAGGTCACCAATATGCGCCGCAGGGATTTCCGCCTCCCCTTCACTTTCGAGTTGACGAACAATACCGGTCACGGCTTGCTCGATCGCCTCTTCACTCACCGGACGTTTCCGCAAGGCTACTTGCATTGATTTAGCAACCTTTTCACGATCAAAGAGTTGTGCCTTCCCATCAGATTTTTTGACCATCAATTCGCGTAACTGAATACGCTCAAATGTCGTAAAACGCGCACCACACCCACCGCAGACACGGCGACGTCTGATCGCTGAACTATCTTCTGTCGGACGCGAGTCCTTCACTTGGCTTTCTTCAGACTGACAAAATGGGCAACGCATAATTACTTATAAATCGGGAAACGTTCACAAAGCGCTTTTACCTTTTGCTTCACGTCTTTTTGAACGACGTCATTGCCTTCTGGTCCATTTGCCACAAGACCATCAAGCACTTCAAGAATAAGCTTGCCAATTTCTTGCCATTCCGATGCGCCAAACCCACGTGTTGTCCCAGCGGGTGTACCTAAACGTAAGCCGGATGTGACAAAAGGCCCTTCCGGATCATTCGGCACTGCATTTTTATTGGTCGTCAAACCAGCATGCTCCAACGCTAGGTCAGCAACCTTTCCTGTTAAATTCTTTGGACGTAAGTCAACAAAGATTACATGAGAGTCTGTGCCGCCCGACACCAAATCAAGACCGCCTTCGCGCAATGTTTCCGCCAGCGTTTTCGCGTTCTGCACGACCGCATGCGAATAATCTTTAAATTCAGGCTGCAACGCTTCACCAAAAGCAACGGCTTTCGCGGCGATGATATGTTGCAAAGGCCCACCTTGAAGACCTGGGAAGACAGCGCGATCAATTTTCTTCGCCATTTCTTCATCATTGGTCATGATCACACCACCACGCGGACCGCGCAGCGATTTATGTGTTGTCGACGTAATCACATCGGCAATACCGGCAGGTGATGGATAAGCCCCTGCCGCGATCAAACCGGAGTAGTGAGAGATATCAGCCATCAAAACTGCACCCACCTCGTCTGCAATCTCACGGAATTTTTGCCAGTCAATTTCACGCGGGTAACAGGTAAAGCCGGACACAATGACTTTTGGCTTGTGCTCTTTCGCCAGCGCCAAGACTTCATCATAATCAATGAGACCGGTTTCCGCATTCACGCCAAATTGAACCGCGTTAAACCATTTACCAGAGAAATTCGGCTTCGCGCCATGTGTTAAGTGTCCACCAGCATCCAGCGACATTCCTAGAAACGTATCACCCGGCTCCATTGTTGCAAAAAACACAGCCAAGTTGGCATTCGCACCACAATGCGGCTGCACATTGGCATATTTCATACCGAATAGTTTGCAAACACGATCAATCGCAAGCTGTTCTGTTTTATCAACATTCACACAGCCTTGGTAATAGCGCTTGCCCGGATATCCTTCGGCATATTTGTTGGTCATCACCCCGCCTTGCGCTTCCATGACGGCCGCGGAAGCGATATTTTCCGAAGCGATCAATTCGATTTGATATTGCTGACGCTCCAACTCATCTTTCATCACCTGATCCACTTCGGGATCTGTTTGGGCGAGTGCACCAGTAAAAAATCCTTCTGGGGTCATGCTCATTATGGTCTCTTCTTTCTTTGCTGCGTTTGTCATTAGTCAGTCTCCTCTATTTTATCAATGCGTGGTTGATGGCGGCCGCCTTCAAATTCTGTCTCTAAAAAAGTTTTCACGATATCGAAAGCGACTTCGGTGCCAACTACCCGTGCACCCAAGCACAAAACATTTGCATCATTATGCGCTCGCGTTAGGCGCGCCATGGTCGTATCGGTACATAAACCAGCGCGGATGCCTTCGTGCCGATTGAGCGCCATCGAAATACCAATGCCCGTCCCACAAATCGCGATACCGAATTCGGCGACCTCGTCATCCATCGCCTCGGCCAGCGCATGACCAAAATCGGGGTAATCGACCGATTTTTTGGCGCTATCCGTGCCCAAATCGACCCATTTCAGGTCAAAATTATCCTTAATCGCCTCTTTGAGGTCATATCCACCGTGATCACTGGCTATCGCCACTTTGAATTTCATGGGATTTATATAGGATTTCTGCGGGTTTCACGCAAGTGAATTCAGGCAATCAGCCCTTTTTTCTTGAGGACATATTCGAGCCGCTTGAGTGCATTGCGCTTTAAGGTCTCTTCCCCGGCACTGGCGGGCCCTTGGATAGAGATTTCCGTCAAGGTCGCGCTGTCCATGGCGGAGACCTTGACCACCTGCCCGACCGGATAAAATTCGATAATAATCTCGCGATTTTTAAGCAGCTCTTTAGAATTCATATGCTAGACTATACCCATGAAACGAGCAGAATTCGACTGGAAAGATCCCTTATTTTTAGACCAATTACTCGAGGACGAAGATCGCATGATCCGCGATACGGCGCGCGACTTCGCGCAGAACGAGTTATTGCCGGGTATTATCGAAGCCAATCGCCACGAAACATTTGATCCAGAGATCATGAAAAAAATGGGCGCGCTGGGGTTACTCGGTGCGACGATTGATGGCTATGGCTGCCCCGGTGTCTCACAAATTGCTTATGGTTTAATTGCCAAAGAAATGGAAGCGGTCGATAGTGGCTATCGTTCTTCCCTGTCCGTGCAATCCTCGCTTGTGATGTATCCGATTGATGCGTTTGGATCAGACGCGCAAAAAGAAAAATATTTACCGGGTTTGGCAACGGGCGAATTGATTGGGTGTTTTGGATTAACGGAACCCGATGGCGGATCGAACCCCGCAACGATGATCACCCGCGCCAAGAGCTTTGAGGGCGGCTACAAAATTTCCGGCGCGAAACAATGGATTACCAATTCCCCGATTGCCGATGTTTTTGTCGTATGGGCAAAAATGGATGACGACACGGTCGGCGGTTTTATTCTTGAAAAAGAGATGGACGGATTAACCGCACCAAAAATTGAAGGGAAGTTTTCGCTGCGTGCTTCGATTACTGGCGGCATTATGATGGATGAAGTTTTTGTGACCGATGACAATCGCCTACCCGAAGCGAATAGCCTCAAAGCGCCATTCATGTGTTTGAACTCTGCGCGGTACGGTATTAGTTGGGGCGCGATGGGCGCGGCCGAAGCCTGTTGGCACATTGCACGGGAGTATGTGATGGATCGTGAAGTTTATGGCGGACCGCTTGCAGGACATCAGCTCATCCAAAAGAAACTCGCCGATATTCAAACAGAAATTACGCTTGGCCTTCATGCCGCGCATCGTTTGGGGCAACTCAAAAACACCGATGAAGCCCCGCCGGAAGCAATCTCACTATTAAAGCGTAACAATTGTGGTAAGGCGCTTGATATTGCGCGCATCTGTCGTGATATGTTGGGTGGTAACGGTATCGCTGATGAATATCATGTCATTCGTCACATGATGAATTTAGAAGCGGTCAATACCTATGAAGGCACGCACGATATTCATGCGCTTATTTTGGGGCGCGCACAGACTGGAATACCTGCGTTTGAGTAGAAAAACCTCGTTCTTCTAAGACATTATTTAAAGCCTCGGCTAAAATAGGCGCATAAATTTTATTAATCCCCAAGCGTTTTGCAGCATATTGATTCAAAACCTGTTGAATGAGTGGCCTAGCAACTACTAAATGATATGGCGTTTTAATTTCAGGAACATAGCTTGATATAATTTTTTCTATACCTCTAATTTCTCTCATAAAACAGGCACGCGCTATTTCACCTAGTTTACCTCGTTTGAAATAAGAGAGCTCCCACGCAGCAATCGACCATGCAACTTTCAAATCTAATTTTATCAAGGCGACAAAATTCCAGACTCTAAAGTTGCTTTCATAGCACGTGCAGTTTGAAGAGCAGAATTTCTTCTTTCTGTTGTTGTAGAATCTTTGCGTTCTTTTTCCATGATGCTATTTAGCAAAAGCGATAGAATTTTTTTATGATTAGGATTAGTTGATAAAGAACTTTTAGAAATCGTGACAGAAAATTTAGATAGTTCTGGATCAATCTTTCTTTCAATAAATGTTGTGACAGCATCCGCACTGGTTGGTGTAGCAAAGTCGCGTGGATTTTCACGCATATGCGCTTCAACCGCTCGTGCCCACTCTTGTTTGAGTCCGTGATCTACCATTCTGATGTTATGGCAAACATCGCAGGCAATGTCAATCATTATGTCTTTTCCCTTGCTATATTTATGAAAATGCCTATTCTGGCGAAAAATAAACAGGATTAATTATGAGTAATGATTCAATATTAAGTGAAATTGCAGGTCTTGGAAAATGGGCTGGTCGTCTTCTATCAAGAAATTTTGGTTTTGGGGCAGAAAATAATCTCAAGCCCGGCTATGGATATGATGTAATAGACATTGAAAAATTTAAAGCCGTAGTTCATTCAACAGAGATACCCCTCAAAGAAATTGAAGACGAACTTCAAAAACACCCTGATGATGAAAGCACCTTCTTTGTTTATGTGCATGGTAAAGGATCTGGAGGACATCCAAAACTTATTGGCGTAATTTTAGTTCCAGGAGACGCAGAAGGATCAAGCTTTAGAACAGAATGTGAAATTGAAACAAACTGGCGCTCACGGGCTCTTACACCCGAAGAAATTGGATTAAGAGTAAATAAAGACCTAGTTAAACCATTACCTATGAAAGATTTTCTGCCAAATAAACTTTGATAAGTTTAGTTTAGTCCTCTTCCATAGCCGCAAATTGCGTTTGCGCGTTCCAAAAACGCTCCACCATTTGTAAGGTGTTGACGGTATCACTGAGCAGCTCATCTGTCAGTTTGGTGCCCTCAAGGCGCCCTTCATGGCGCTTGAACATACCACCGAGGACTTCGTATAATTCGCTGCCTTTATCCGTCAATTTGACCCGGATTGAGCGTTTATCGTGAACAGAGCGTTCTTGCTCAATATAGCCATTTTCACTCATTTTCTTCACATTGTAAGAAACATTGGAGCCGAGATAGTAACCGCGGTGGGTCAATTCCCCCACGGTCATCGTGTCATGGCCAATATTGTATAAAATCATCGCCTGGACGTTGTTAATGTCCTCTACACCCTTGCGATCCAGCTCAATCTTCACCACATCAAGGAAATAACGGTGAAGGCGTTCAATCATTTGGATCGTATCATAGTATGGTGACGTCATAATCTTTCTTACTTTCGAATGATGGATAAATAGTGATAAACAAAGACTTACATAAAATATACCATTTACAGGCATATTAAAATAGAATAACTAGAAGCCATTAATTCGTGTTTAATTTTAAATAAAATTGAAGATTTATTATGTCAGACGACGCTGTTTCGAAGAAAATCAAGGATTTACTGCCGAACGACCTTGGCGAGCCAAAAAGCCACGCCGAGTTGATGAAGCATAAAAAGCTGACAGAAAACGCGTTTCCGCATGTGCGTATGCGTCGTTTGCGCCAATCCCCTTCGATCCGTGGAATGGTTCAAGAAAATCAAGTCACGGTGAATGACTTAATATACCCGATTTTCGTCGAAGAAAATATTTATTACCCGGTCCCTATTTCATCCATGCCGGGCGTTGTTCGCGAAACCGAAAAAACATTGGTGACAAGAATGGAAGAAGTCGCCGCGGCAAAAATTCCGGCGGTGATGTTGTTTGGTGTTTCTCATCATAAAGACCACGTCGGCAGTGACTCTATGGATCCGAATGGTTTGTTATCACGTATGATTGATATTGCGAAAAAGACGGCACCGGAAACAACCATCATTGCCGATCTTTGTTTCTGTGAATATACCGATCACGGTCATTGTGGGCCGATCAATGAGCGCCACGATGTCGATAATGACAAAACAGTTGAACATATTGCGATGCAAGCGGTCATTGCCGCCGAAGCGGGCGCCGACATGGTCGCCCCGAGTGGTATGATGGA
>JBCDCD010000039.1:0-9458 GCA_039182445.1 Pseudomonadota bacterium
ATGATAAAACCATACAGAAATCCAGCTACCAACGATGCTGTAACTGCCCTAGAAGCTGGCATTCCATTATTTTCCCATATCATCAGCCACATAATCCACCCATAGAAGAAACCAAAAAAAATGGAAAGAAATAAGAAATAAATTATAATGGGAAGAAAAGCTGCTGGGGGAACTTCCCATCCAAGTTTCCAAAACAAACGCAATATCGGTGGGTCACATAAATTTTTTATTTTGGATTTGGAGAAACCCTTTTTTGCTAATTCTTTTTTGTAAATCGCGACTTTTTCTTTGTGTGATAAGTCCATTTTTTAGCTTAATATCTCTAAACTCACATCCAATGCGCCGGCGATTGCTTTGAGCGCACGAACGGAACCATCTTTCTTTCCCGTTTCAATTTCGGTGAGATAGGGACGGGAAATACCGGCCGCATCGGCAAGATCGGCTTGGGTCATCCCGCGAAATTTCCGTACAATTTTAATTGCACTGTCTTTTTCAAGCGCCAGCTGCTCCATGACGTCTTGCGGCAATAGATTTTCATTCCCGGCATTTTTCATGGCGGTGAAATCATGAATGGGTACCAAAACATGAGGTTTGCCGGCGATGTGAATGATATCGTAGTTCATATCGCTCATCTTATGGAGATTCGCGATGTGGGCGAAGGAATATTTGTCGCTGGATGCGACTTTTCTTTAAAAGCGCGTGGAGAGGGTGACAGAGCCAAACACCGCGCCACTATCTTGGTCTTCAAATTCTTCGGTGCGGTAATTCAACGTGTACCCAATTCGGTAATCATCATAAGCAATCGCAAAACCCACATTCCCGTCGGCAACGAAATATCTTTTGTTCACATCGGCGCTATCCCGGAATGTATTACCATCAAGGAAAATATTGCGCGCAATCGCGCGACCATCGAGCCCTGCAAAAACAAACCAGCTGAACTCATCATCGGGCGTATCAAAAAATCCGGTGCCCGGGATCGCGGGACGAACACGTGGGGGTGTGTCTTGAAGGCGTGAATTTTTTGCGCCCATTGTCACGGTCGCGCCGGTACCGGCATAGGTATACACATTCCCTAATGATGCATTAATTTGCGGTTCGACACGAAACCGAACAGGACCAACATCGGCATCTGCCCAAACAGGCCAGCGTCGCCCAAAAGAAAGAATGAGCCCAGGCTCATTTTTTAACTGATTGCGCCATCCTTCGGGTTCGGGCGAGCCAGAGATACGCTTATGAATAAATTTTTGTGTTTCTTCGCCAAAGGCCGCGGGCCCAACAACGCCGAGCGTGACCTCAAAATCATCGATATGATTCTCTTCAACCGTCGTGAGGCCAACCGATCCATAAAGAAAGCCAGCCCAAGGACGATCATTTGGCTGTGCCGTCGCGATTTCAATATCGTCGGGCGTATAAATATTTTGCCCAAGAGTAAAGTAAGTGCTGGTGGTTTGATTGAGATCAAAAGTGGGCACAAGCTCAGCCATATCATCAATCACGGGTGGCACATCGATATTCACATCGTAATAAGTGAGCTTGACGCCGCTGGTATAATATTGATCGGTGCCGCCACCAAATAAATCATTCTCAGCAGAGAGGCTCCAGAATTTTTCATCTTTGACGGCATTCACACGCCGCAATACATTCTCTTCAACTGATTGTTTCGGCGGAATAGGCGTTTGTGCCACGCAAATTTGTGGCGCTACAAATATACAAAGGATGAAAAGGCTGAGACGCATGATTGGCACCTTACAAAAAACATAGAAAAATGTCAGTGGTTTTTGTGTAAAATCGGTCATAAAAACGCCTTGTTTCTCTTTAAATTTATAGACCGTAATAAGAGAGACCAGAGATATGAAATTTTTAATAATTTTAGCCTTCGTTCTATTCACACCGTTAACCGCCGAAGCGGTCTCCAAACGCGTGAGTTCGCCCAATGTTTCAAAAGGATTGGCGATGGATAATCGTGGGTCTTTTGCGTCTGATGAGACTGGGAATGATGACTTCCGCCATAATCTTCAATTTAAGTACGGGATCACCGACAATTTTCGCATTTCGGTCGATACTGATTATCGGAAGCGCGGTGGCAGTGATGCTGAGTTTTCTAATTCGGATATTGAATTCCGTTATAAATTCATCCGTGAAGAGAACGTGGGTGTTTCTTACAGCGGTGGGTATGAGTTTAATCACTCTGGTGATGCGGACGGTGTTTTTACCTCTTTTCAAGGGGAATATAAATTGGGTCCATGGAAGCATCAGGCAAATATAGGCATCGATGCTGATGTGGGTGATGAAGCGGCCAGCGGCTTTAACTATGATTTCCGCTCTGGCCATTATTACAAACTTCAAGAGATTGAATTAGGCCTCGAATATTTTGCTGATTTTGGCAATTGGAAAGACGGCAATCGATTTGAAGAACAGGAGCATCATCTCGGCCCGGTTGTGAATTTTAACATCCCGGTGGGGGAGAAGAAGATTAAAGCGGTATTAGGCTATGCGGCGGGTTTAACCGATGCCTCCGATGATCATATTTTCAAATATGAATTCGGATATAAATTCTAATGCCTGATCTCACAGATATTCAGTTACAACCCCAATCAGGCAAAGCGCCTGATTCCCTCGTTGTTCTGTTGCATGGCTATGGGGATAGTGCGCAAGGATTGATCACGCTGGGCGAGGTTTGGCAAAATGCTCTCCCCAACACGCTTTTTGCCGCGCCGAATGCGCCGCAACCGTGCGAGATTAATCCGATGGGCTATCAGTGGTACTCATTACAGGATTACAATCCACAAACGGTCTTAAAGGGCACAGAAGCCGCTCATCCGCTTCTGGATAACTATCTGGATAAGCTTATGGATCACTATGGGATAACCAGTGAGAAACTGCTTTTGGTCGGTTTTTCGCAAGGCACAATGATGAGTTTATATACGGGACCACGCCGAAAAGACAAAATTGCCGGGATTTTGGGTTATTCTGGCGCATTGTTCGGCGGGGGTGGCCTCAAAAACGCTCAAAAGCCGCCAATCCACCTTATTCACGGCGATATTGATTCGGTGGTGCCCGTCGCGGCTTTTCATCACGCGATGGAGATTTTGGGCAAAAATGGCTTCGAAATAAGCGGTTATACCACCCCGAATTTAGACCATTCTATCGACGAAAAAGGGCTCCAAAGCGGCCTCGAATTTATTAACAAATCCTTAAATTAAAACAATACGTTGCGTCCGTTTCTTTAAGCTTTGTAATAATATTACAAAATTACATAACAGGTAATAACAATTTGCATAACTTTTAAAGTTATTTGTTAGATTGCTGTAACCGTTATCAGCCGTCGTTTTTCGTGTGTGGAACTGTAACATTTCGTGATATAATATGGGTATAGGAGGCGAGATCTTGGATCTGGCAAATCCGCTTCTAAACTGATCTCCCACCGGTTCTCGGGATAACCTATCAATAGAGGAGACTTATATGAATATGGCGACCGATATGTCCATAGAGGACATGAAGAGTATGATGGAAGAAAGGACGATGCGAGACGATAGTCGAATGTCGGATCATTCTATGCCTTTGGAAAGCTGTCCGGCCCTTATTCTCAACGCCGATTACAGACCACTGAGTTACTTTCCGTTATCAATATGGCCTTGGCAGGAAGCTGTGAAGGCCATTTTTCGTGAATCCGTGACGATTATTGCTGAATATGACCGGGTTATTCACTCACCCACCGCAGAATTTAAGCTGCCGAGCGTTGTTGCGCTGAAAGAATATATCAGCACGTCATCATCGCCGGCTTTTACACGATTTAATGTATTTTTACGCGATGCGTGGCACTGCCAATATTGTGGCGATGCCTTTAAAACGCATCAATTGACTTTTGACCATGTGATCCCGCGATCACGTGGTGGACAGACATCCTGGGACAATATTGTCTCGGCTTGCCGCCCTTGTAACACAAGGAAGGGGAGTAAGCTGCCTTCGGAATGTGATATGCATCCGACAGCGCCGCCGCGCGAGCCGACAGTATTTGAGCTTCAGGAAACCGGACGAAGATTCCCACCAAATTTCTTACATGAAAGCTGGGGGGATTTTCTGTATTGGGACAGTGAACTAGACGCCGAATAAAGGCGCAGCTGTTTCAATAGTTACCTTAACGCAAACAAAGGAGGTTGCACATGATAGGTAAAATACTAGACGTAGGTCACGTAAGATCAGGTATGGGAGCCGTTTGGTTCTACGTACTTTCATTGATCTTATTAGTGGGTATTTCAACCACATTGGTCCATTTCTTGGGTATGGCCGGAGTAGTAGAGACAAGCGGAAGCTTCTTTGCTGGTGGTGAAATGTATACGTTAATCGGGTCATTATTTACCCTGTTTGTGTCGGGTCTGATCCTGTCACACAGAAAAATGACCAGTGACATTTTTGCCGTTCTATTAGTGGCCGTTGGCGTGTATCTCGCCTACGAGACCAGCATTATGCTGGGTCTGATACCGGTTGCTATTCTTACAACTTTAAAGAAGTAAGAAGTCGGTACGGCTTTAATACAGTAACCTAATAACAAAAACCCCGCTGGCTCATCCGCCCGCGGGGTTTTTTCTTTGTTCGAATTCAAAAAGTATTATGCGGCTAAATTGTAACCTGCGGCTTTTGTTCCGGTTGCTGAACAATCGTCTCTAGCGCCAATACCAATTCCTCTTTGTGCGATTGTTTTCACACGAGTCATTTCGTCGTCACTAAGCGTTGATAAGATCGCTGTTGTTCCATCATTTTGCTGTTGTGTAACAACTTTCGCAGCTAAATTAACAAAAGCTTCTTTTCGTGCCTCTTCATTACCAAGTGATTTTGCAGCATACACGGTAACACCATTACTAAATTTCAATCTGTCATAAGTGTTATCAAAAACGTCCATATCTGCGGCATAAACAGTGCCACTCATATCCATAAATTGGAGGGCGCCAAAATATTCTGCAGTTTCACCATCCGGATAAACCGCATCTGGGCCTTTGCTTAAAACAACAATTTTTCCTATTTCCGTTTTTGCTATATCGCTTAAATCAGCGGTAACATCCTCTGGACCTTGTGTCGCTTGTCTCTGGTCTGCGCTTAAATTAATCATTTTCTACCCTTTTCCTAACAAAGTTATAATACGTAACACCTCTCAGTAAGAAAATTATGAAAATAAGTCAATAATTATTTTGATTTTTCGCACAAAATCTTGTAAATATGTCAAATGAATTTGGCACGACACGACCCAGATCTAGAACCTTTGCGTGACGGAACCCAAAAAGGGGATGTCCGGTATTTTCGTGAGCAATGGTGGAATGCAGGAAAAAAACATGCCCGAGACGGCTTCCCTTATAGTGCAGTGTTTCGCCATCCTGAGAATCCACAACTATTCTTAACCCCCTATGCCTATGAATATTTCAAAGGTGTATTGCCAACAGAAATGCCGGAGAGCTCAAAAGTAAATCGTATTGTTGTGGCCACGGATCTAGATGCTAAATTTTGGTATGCAGATCACTGTGGCCCGCCGTCAAATGCTTTTAAGGCAATTATGAATGAAGCCTATGAAGAACAGGGGGTGGTCAAGGGAACAGATCTTTGGTGTTTCTTTGACGAAGCCTTTGTTCAAAACATGCGTCATACACCACGTGCTTTGTTTTTTAATCAACAATTCTCGACAGCTTTAGTTGTCTTATCTGCAATTCAAAGCGCGACCTATCATTTGAAGGAAATGGCAGGTGTTGCATGCTTGCCTGAATATGGCTTCGACAAAGGCGAAATACATGATGCTCTTATGCGGCATGAATGGTTTCATTTATCAGAAGATGAACATCTCAACGATTTAGGGATAGAGATTGGCGGAGATGATGCAGCCATTGAAGGAATAGAAACACCAGATCTGAAACAAGCTTGGATTGATGCGCGCATTGTTGGCGGATTTATGTGGCCTTTTGAAGGGCGTCAAAATGGTATTCCTCTCATTGACCCCGATTTTAGAAAAGAATTGAAGCAGCAAATTCAAATGAACGCCGTTTACGAATTTTGCGATGCGGTTTTTGAAGAATATTTTGATGCGGAAGCTGCAGCACAGATGGTTTCGGATATTTATTATGAGATTGATCGTGGAACATCTTTATTACCGCAAAAGATGCAAGATTATATCTCTGAGAAATTTTGGGAGAAAGGGTTGAACACACGAAAAGAAATTCCAACAGCAGTCGACTTTAAAAACTGGTTCTGTAACGGAGACGATTCAGAAGTGGCACCATATGCTTGGCAATATATGACCCAATCATACATGATGAAACTACAGGTTTCGAATGCTAATCGTCCTGAGTTTTATGCGCAAATGTTATCACTCAGCGAACGCCTTCACCCGTCACACGGAGGGCAAGCGCCGAACACAAAAACAAAAGTTCACGAATATTTTAGAGAATCATTAAAGCGTCTTTTACCTGACTTGCCTTCAACAGCCGAAGCGTTTGAACCAAAATGGATGTCGGTGCAATTACCAATTGTGGAACTTCGCATGGGCCCGTATATCGGATAAATTTATATTTTAATTTCAAATACTGCGCGAAGCCACAGAAAAGCTTGACTTTATCGACGTCAGCTTCTAAAACTCTTTCATTCACATAACAAAAAAGTCGCTTTGACTTTGCTTTTGAAGGAAGGGGATCATCATGTTTGATGACCTATTTAATTTCGGTAAGCGTCGTACGCCAAAACAGGCGGCGGGCTTCTTTTTATTCTACGCCTGCTTGTTCATGGGATTTAGCGGCGTGATGACCATGCTCGGGTTTTAATCTTGAACGATCGAGATGTAAAAATTGGCCTGGCAGCAGGGCTAGGTTTATTTATGAGCGTGCTCGTAACTGACCTTGCGACAGATAAATTCAATTTGTCAGATCATTTTAGTGCTCAGACAGAAAATGCTTACAGAGTACTGTTTTTTGGATCGTTAGCGGTCGGTGGCATTGGCGGTGGCGGTCTCGGCGCAGCGGCAAGAAATATGAGCCAAAGAGCCCGAAATACTCGTCCCGCAGCTTTACCAGCGTAATAAAGTTCTAAATCATTCAATTATTTGACATAATCATTATCAATCTGAGATAATAAGATATGTTAGCCGTCTTACCAGATAAGAAGCGGGCGAGAACTCTGACGGTTACGGGCACAATTCTAAAAGCAGACACTGTTTTTAAAAATATGCTTGATGAATCAGGGGATAGAGCCTCGATTTTAGAACTGCAACGCATGATCTATGATCAAAGCGTCGGCGGTTATCTTTTGGCGTTTTTTGATAAACCGATCAAAATGCCCAACGGCTCACTCCATGAAATGGCCTTGATACGCGGCGATAGCAAAATTGAGCTCTCCGCGACCAAGCATATTGGTGAGCACGCAACGTTTAGCGTTGCGCTCGATGAACGCGGTATCGCATTTGTGAAGTCTTATATTTAATTATCGAACAAAAGCCGAAAAAGAGCGCTGTCGAATAGCAGCAGCGTAACCTCTTAAGGGGTTCAATTCTTTAACAAATTCTGATGCCAAACTTGTAATGGCTTTTACTGAGCCCTTAACAGTGTTCGGTTTTTCAAAAGAGGGCAATTCTCCTTTTTTCTCGCGATCAATCAGAGAAGTCATTCCTGCTGTGGCGAAACTCATTAAACCATAAAATCCGGCACATAAATCGTAAATTTGACCACTGCCATCAAGGGCTGTTCCTGCTGCGACAGCGATCGCAAAAGCTTTACCCAGCCGTCCTGTGGCAATTATCCCTCTAACGTGAAAGGATTTTTGAAAAAAATCATCGTGTGCTGGCGTGTCTATGCTTGTCATGCGGGCATAATACCAAATAAATATATTATGTCAACTATTTTTTATAGCTTCTATACGCACACCAAAACGCCAAAACACCCAAGCCCAAACAAAACACCACATTATAATTTGCCATGGATAACCCAAGGATCGGATCAGCCCAGGGGATCTCATCACATCGGGCGGCTTCGGTGCGCGCTTCAATTTGCGCGAGAATATCTTCGGCCGAACCGCTTAAGCCAGAATTGCATCCTTCAAGATGAGAGGGCCACCATTTGAGCTCGACGCCGCTATGATAAAAGGCAATCGCACTGTTCGTGATCATGGTGAGACCGATCAATCCGAACAATCCCGCTTGCGCCTTTTTTTGCGCGATAAAAAATCCGATTAAGCCTAAAACAATAACAATCGCGTAAGGCCATCGCTGATAGATACATAAGACGCAGGGTTCTAATCCAAAAACATATTCGGCGATCAACGCCATGCCCAAAGACGCGGCGCTGATGAACGCAAAAAATAAAAACAGTAAGAGAGCTGAAACATGAGGAAGCGTCATAGCGCACCGCCAAAGAAATAGTTATTGATAAACTCTTTAATCATCTCCGCGCTTTCCGCGCCGACAAAAATCACTGCGACGGTCAGCAATGTGACCCATCCAATGCCGACGGCGAGGCCGCCTAGGATCGCAAGGCCATCACGCATCATTAATCCAATACCAATCACGGCTAGTCCAAAACTTGGCACGGTGTTGGTGAGGGGGAGGGGAATTGCCACCGAAATCGCCATCACAAACGCCATCAAACCAACAAGTTTTGATCCAATACCGCTGGTCATGAATCCCAAACGCGGGGCGACAATCATTTCAATTTTTTCCAGCCACGGGGTGGTTTTTTCAATTGCGCCTTTAATGCTGTCGGACGCGAATTCTTTTTTCTCAATAAAATTAGGCATCCACACCGTATGCCGGCCGAGCGCAATTTGCCCGGTGAGCAGCAGGAGCGGCAGCGCAATAATCGTATTAATCCCAAGGCCGGGCAGCGGGATCGCCGCGGGCAAGGCGAATAAGAATAGGAAAAACCCGAAGCAGCGTTCATGAAACGCTTCTAACAGCGCTTTGATGCTAATTTTTTCGTCTTTGAGCAACGCGAGAATATCATCAAAAAGGGCGGAGAGGGGGCGTATGGTCATGTTAGGGTTAGTAACCATATATTTTATCCATTCTGCGCGTGTCAAATTTTTGAAAGATGGGCTTGAAAGCGGCGTAGAGACTATCCCGTGATAATTTCAAGCCGTTTGAAAGTCCAGATACAAAAATTTGCCGCGCCTTTAAAAGGTTCGCAATGAAAAACAAATCTACAGCGTCAAGCAAGTTCACCGTAGGGTAAACTATGCTATCACTTGCTTTCCTTGTATCTTTATTCTTCATTGCGAACAGAATTGTATTAAATATATGGTTACTAACCCTGCATTAAACAGGATTTATTCCATGAAACCAAGCCCTTATATAATGTCTTGAAATTGCAGGCAAAGGGCGGTACAAAATGTCCGTCTTCAAAACACATATCTTATGCGGGTGTGGTGGAATTGGTAGACGCGCCAGACTCAAAATCTGGTGTCCGCAAGGACGTGTCGGTTCGAGTCCGACC
>JBCDCD010000040.1:0-9271 GCA_039182445.1 Pseudomonadota bacterium
CGTTGCGGCGTCAAAGTTGAAATTCTCGGCTTCACCACCCGCGCGTGGAAAGGTGGAAAATCCCGTGACCTTTGGATCGAAAATGGCCGTCCGAATATGCCGGGCCGCCTCAATGATATTCGTCACATTGTCTATAAAAGCGCCGATGCGCCCTTCCGCCGCGCGCGCAAAAATCTCGGCCTGATGTTGAAGGAAGGCATCTTGAAAGAAAACATTGATGGCGAAGCGCTCGTCTGGGCACATAACCGTCTGTCCCGCCGCGCCGAACAACGTAAAATTTTGATGGTCATTTCTGATGGCGCGCCCGTCGATGACTCCACCCTATCCGTAAACCCCGCCAATATCCTCGAAATTGACCTGCGCAATGTCATTGATTGGGTGGAACGTATTAACCAAGTCGAACTCACCGCCATCGGTATCGGCCATGACGTCACCCGCTATTACTCCCGCGCCCTGACGATCGCGGATGCGGATCAACTCGCTAACGCCTTGATAAATCGCCTGGAATCACTTTTTAAGTTGACATAAATCAGCGATTACACTAAAAATTTCCGTAACAAGGAAAAACTGATGTCTCTTCAATTAAAAGTAAATGCGTTATACGACGCACCCAATTTTTACATTAGGTACCAGGAGCAAGAGAAATATCTTGTTAAAGGCACACCCGCCCCTTTGGTTGAAAATTTCTCACCAGATGATTTTGAAGATATCGAAACCAATATTTATTTCGTCACAAAACTAAGACGTGAGCCTTCGGGTCATAACGTAAACAATGTAATTGTTCTTGAAACAAAAGACAGAGGCGCCTTCGCTATAACTGGAAGATTGTTTAGGGGGCTATTTGGCGAACGAGAGTTTTCTGCAGAAAGCCTAATCAACCTTATAAAAAATCCCCCAAAGCCAAAGCGGTCCCGAGAGTTCGATGAAGCCGCTGGGGACGCTCATAAGTCACGTATGGCCGAAAGCAACAGAACACGCATGATAGGCGACATACCTCCGGAATATGGTCACATGTCTCCCATGGCCGCGGCGAACAGAGTTATATTAGAGAAAAAAGGCCCACCAAGAAGGCTCCCTACCCGCGCTCTAGGTTAATAAAATCCCCTTGCTTTCATAACGAATTGATTTACCTTTCTTACTCATGAGCAAGGATAAGAAAATTCATAAACCCAAACCCGTCAGCGGTTTTCCCGAATGGCTCCCCGAGGTCCGTCTGGCCGAGCAACGCTGGCTCGATCATATCCGCCGCGTGTTTGAATCCTATGGCTTTTGCTCTATCGAAACACCCAGCGTTGAAGAAATCGATGTGCTTCTCGCCAAAGGCGAAGTCGATAAAGAAATTTATGTTCTTGAACGCCTGCATAAAGACGAGGACAGCGATAAAGAAGCCCGCCTTGCTTTGCACTTTGATCAAACCGTGCCCTTCGCGCGTTACACCGCGCAGCATTTTAATGAATTGGTCTTCCCGTTTAAACGCTATCAGATGCAACGCGTTTGGCGCGGTGAGCGTCCGCAAATGGGCCGCATGCGTGAATTCATGCAATGCGATATCGACGTGATTAATGTCGATAATCTGCCGCTTGCCTTTGATGCCGAAATTCCCGCCATGGCCTATGAAGCCCTCGCCGGCCTCAATATCGGTCGCGTGCAACTACGCATTAGCAACCGCAAAATTCTTCTCGGTCTTCTTGATCGTCTTGGTATCGAAGACACTGTTTCGGTGACACGCATCATTGATAAAATTGAAAAACTACCGCGTGAAGAAATTGAAAAATTATTGGCGGATGAGAAACTATCAAAAGATCAGATCAATCAAATTCTTTACCTCGTCAGCACCAAAGGCAACGCCGATAATGTCAACGCGATCGAAGCCCATAACGATATGATGAAAGAAGGCATCGAAGAACTTACTTTTGTTCTACAAAACCTCGCCCACCTTCCTGAAGACGCAATCATTGGTGATCTTTCCATCGTGCGCGGTCTTGATTATTACACAGGTACCGTCTATGAAACGCAGCTTCTCGATGTGCCGGAATTTGAAGGCTCTGTGTGTTCCGGTGGCCGTTATGATGACCTTGCGGGCAGCTTTATTAACAAACATCTTCCCGGCGTTGGCATCTCGATCGGCTTTAGCCGTTTGTTTGATGTCATTCGTCAATCACGCCCTGATCTTTTGAACATCGGCGCGAAATCCCCGACAGATATTTTAGTCTACACCGAAGATAAAGACCTCACCAGCGAAGCAACGAAGGCCGCCCAAATTTTACGCGAGCGTGGCTTTAACGTAGAGACCTATCACACTGTCAAAAAATGGGACAAGCATGTGAAGTATGCCGAGAAAAAAGCGATCCAGCACATTATGTATGTGAAAGGTAAAGACGAATTTGAAGTTAAGACCCTGGCATCCGGTCAGAGCCAGGAGACATCACCACAGTCCTGGGTGTCGTAGTTCCAGCTTGTCGATCTCTTATTTCCTCCGCCAAACGGATCAAAACACCGGTCGAACTCAATAAATCACCCTGTTGCCAAGCTTGCGTTAGATGTTCGCCCGTAAGACCTGTTTCCAAAAGCCCATTAACTAAACCAGGATGACGGCCTGCCCCCACCAAAAAACGATGAAGAAGATGAGCACCACCTGTGCCTTCTTCTACATTCATTATCTCAGCAACAGCCTCAAAAGTAATCTCATCAACCGTTTCAAAAGGTTTAGGGTTTTCTTGGATTTTGATATCAGTCATAGGTATCGCTCCTCTTTTTTATTATGAATAATAAATAGGCTAATTAAAGCACTAATGCAAGTATTTTTATCCTGAAAGCCGACAATGCTGCACCTGCTCTGTCTGACCACAATCAAGAACCAAGCGCTCTGCATCTCCCCACACCCTGATACGCTGCGCTTCGGGCCAAATCTGTTTCGCAAGATATGTTAACGCCCCGCTTGGACCTTCTCTTCTTAAATCGACTGGAACCTTTTCAAAACGCTGCTCCATCATCCCAACACGCCGCAACAAATCTTCATCAGCACGCAGTTCTTTTTGCATTTTTTCTCGAACGGTAAAAGATCGTAAATCAATTGTGTCGGAAATATCATCTAAAAATGCGACCAAATCATTGGCAACAACTTCCGCTGCCCCCTGAAAGTCAGGTAGAACGAATTCAACAACGCGTGTCGAGGCAAGCCAACGATAAAACTCCAAAATATCCATGCCTGAAATCTCGTCAACAATTTGGCCTTTATCATCCGTTGGTAAAGGACATTTTTGTAACTCTTCTAAAACGTAGGCTCTCATCCTTACATGCATATTGTTTCTCTCTTCCGCGCCTTCTTCATCAAAATAATTTTCTGATTCAACAGGAATGCCAAATCGCGCGAAATCACCAGTTTGCACGGCATAGTAAGTTTGCAACAATCGCCCTACAATATGATTGGCAGGAACCTCTGGAATTTCCGCAGCCAATAACGATGCCAACTCGGGCGATAGCATTTCTGGGTCTTCGCGAAGGTTTTCTAAAATCGGTTCAGTACGATTTCTCCAAACATGAAGCTGTTGCAGATGCGCACGCAGATCCGGAAAAGCACGTATATATTTTGACGCTTCTTCATGATTGAATTTTAAATCTGATAATTTTGCTTCTTTGGCGCGGCGACTCAAATCCCATATCGCGGGATTGATCAATTTGAAATGCAACGTATGCCAAACTGAATCCTCGTCTCCGGAAAAAGTATGTCTCAACTTTGATAGCGGACTGACGCGCTCGCTTGCAGGCACTGGACAACCAAAATCATGACCAGCAGGCAACGGGCGCCGATAACTATCAACACCAGCTAAAGATTGTGCAATCGCCGTCTGCGTACTTAATGCCGCAAAAGCTTGCCGAAAGGATATCTGCATAAAAAGAAAAATATATTGGCTTTGCCATTATGTCAATAATTTTATCCGCTCGACCATGGAAAAGAAGCCGTTGCGACGGTTCGGCGATAAATGCTGATTGAGACCAATTTCCTCAAACGCGGCTTTAATATCAACGCTTGCAATCTCCTCCACGCTCTTCCCCTGAAACGCCGCGAACAACACCGCAATTAAGCCGCGTACAATATGCGCATCACTATCGCCGATAAAATGATAGAGCCCCTGCTCATCTTTTTGGCTGAACAGCCACACTTGTGACGTACATCCCTTCACAAAAGTTTCGTCATTTTTCAGCGCCTCATCCATCGGCGGCAACGCCTTACCGAGGTCGATGAGATAGCGATAGCGCTCCTCCCAATCCTCAAAAAGCTGAAAATTCTCTACAAGTTCTGTTAAATCCGGCTGCGCCACAATCATACACTTTCCTAATTCCTGCCCTGCTATAGCAACACAAAAGCATGTAAAACAAGGGAAAATTCCTATTTGCCCTCTTGCGACATAATATTACGGTGCGCTACATTGGAAATTATTGATTCCTTTACACTTTTATCCCAATATAAATAGAGAACGTAACAAAAGACACAAAGCGGACGAATTAACGATTAAGAGCGATTTATGAGTAAGTCAGAAGATACCACCGATAGCAAAAATACCCTTTACTGCTCCTTCTGCGGCAAGAGCCAGCACGAAGTCCGCAAGCTGATTGCCGGACCCAACGTGTTCATTTGTAATGAATGTGTTGAGCTGTGTATGGATATTATTCGCGAAGAAGACAAATCGCAATTGGTGCGCGGTGAAGAAGATGGTGTTCCAGCGCCAAGTGAAATTAAAGCCTTCCTTGACGATTATGTGATCGGACAAGAATCTGCAAAACGTGTTCTTTCTGTTGCCGTGCACAATCACTATAAACGTTTGGAACATGGTCAAAGCGGCGGTGAAGTTGAAATCGCCAAGTCCAACATCTTGATCGTGGGTCCTACGGGGTGCGGTAAAACGCTTTTGGCGCAAACACTTGCGCGTATCATTGACGTGCCGTTTACAATGGCCGATGCAACAACATTGACCGAAGCCGGTTATGTCGGTGAAGACGTTGAAAACATTGTTCTGAAACTATTACAGGCATCCGACTATAACGTTGAACGTGCGCAACGCGGTATCGTTTACATTGATGAGATCGATAAGATCAGCCGTAAATCCGATAACCCGTCCATCACCCGTGACGTGTCCGGTGAAGGCGTGCAACAAGCGCTCCTGAAATTGATGGAAGGTACCGTTGCGTCTGTTCCCCCACAAGGCGGACGGAAACACCCGCAGCAAGAATTCTTACAAGTTGATACCGCCAACATCCTCTTCATTTGTGGTGGTGCCTTTGCGGGTATTGAAAAAATCCTCTCACAAAAAGGCCGCGGACAGACTCTCGGCTTTGGTGCGGACGTCAAAGCCCCTGAAGAAGGTGATGTGGGTGAGTTGCTTCAGAATTTGGAGCCAGAAGATCTTCTGAAATACGGTCTGATCCCTGAATTTGTTGGTCGTCTGCCGTTGATCGCCACCCTTGAGAATTTAGATGAAGATGCGCTCGTAACCATCTTAACCGAACCGAAAAACGCGCTTGTGAAACAATTCAAGACATTGTTCGGCATGGAAGAAGCCGAATTAGAATTTACCGATGATGCGCTTATCGCGATTGCCAAAAAAGCCATTGAAAGAAAAACCGGGGCACGCGGTCTGCGCTCTATCCTTGAAGGTATGTTGCTCGACACCATGTATGACCTACCGGATAAGGATAATGTGGAAAAAGTTGTCGTCGATCAAGATGTTGTTGAAGGTAAGAAAGAGCCAACCTTTGTCTATGCTGATAAAAAGAAGAAAAAATCGGTCAAAAAAGACGAAGAAAAAGAAGAGCTCGCCGCCAATAATTAGTAATGATGGTTTTAATCACTATCGACGCGGTTTTTCATCGCGCGTATAATTTATAAAAAGTATCAATCTCAACGGGGGTTCTATGTCACAAGCTCAAAAAATATTACCAGAAGCAAATAAGAAATACCGACTAATCACGCGGTCGGATATGGACGGACTTGTGTCAGCTGTCTTACTCAAAGATATGGGGCTCGTTGAAGAAATTAAATTCGTGCACCCCAAAGATATGCAAGACGGTAATGTAGAAGTCTCGACCGACGACATCACCACCAACCTTCCCTATGTCGAAGGTGTGTTTTTGTCTTTTGATCACCACGCCAGTGAGCTCAAACGCATTGAAGATAAAAACGATAATCATATTATTGACCCTGATGCAAAATCCGCCGCACGTGTTGTCTATGACTACTTTGGCGGTAAAGATAATTTTCCTGAAATTTCTGAAACAATGATGGATGCTGTCGACAAGGCTGACTCCGCAGGATTTACACGACAAGACATTATCGACCCGCATGGGTGGGAACTCTTGAGTTTTATTATGGACTCCCGCACCGGCCTAGGACGTTTTCGTAATTTTAACATCTCAAACTATGAATTGATGATGCGTTTGATTGATATTTGCGGCGCGACACAAGACATTGAAGAAATCCTCAATTTGCCCGATGTCTATGAACGCGTTGAAATCTTCCGCGAACATCAACAACAATTCCGTGAGCAAATTGAACGCTGTTCCGTCGTGCATAAAAATGTTGTGCTCCTCGATCTTCGTAACGAAGAAACCATCTGGGCCGGCAATCGTTTTATGATTTACGCCCTCTTCCCACAATGCTCGGTGTCTATTCACGTGCTCTGGGGACGCAACAAACAAAACACGGTGGTCGCTGTTGGTAAATCCATCTTGAACAAAACCAGCAAGACAAAGATTGGTGAACTGATGCTTGAATATGGCGGGGGTGGTCACGATGCGGCGGGTACCTGTCAGGTGAATAACCTCAAAGCTGATGAAATCCTCGAAGACATCATCGAAAAAATTCAAGAAACCAGTTAATTCCTGACGATAAAGCGTAACTTTTCAGCTTTTCTGTCGTATAACTATGTATGACACAAAAAACTGCCCCAAAAACCGCTATAGTCTGGTTCCGCCGCGATATACGCCTCTCTGATAACCCGGCCCTCCACGCCGCTTGTAAAGACGGCTATAACATTATCCCGCTCTACATCCTAGACGATGAAAACCCGCCGAAAGATGAAAAGCTCGGTGGCGCGCATCGTGTTTGGCTTCACCACTCTCTGAAATCACTCGATAACGATTTATCCAATCACCTCGTCCTTCAAAAAGGCGACGCGAAAAAAATCATTCCTGATCTTGTCAAAAAAACAAACGCCGATGCTGTCTTTTGGAATCGTTGTTACGAACCATGGCGTATTGATCGTGATAAAGAGATTAAAAGCAATCTCAAAGATAACGACATTCATGTTGAAACATTTAATGGTTCGCTGCTTTGGGAACCATGGCACATTAAAAATCAATCGGGTGCTTTTTACAAAGTCTTCACGCCCTTCTATCGCAAAGGATGTTTACAAGCCGATCCACCGCGCGAACCGCTCGACAAACCCACCAAGATTTCCTTTGGTAACACAAAAGATATTGGCGTGTCGCTCGATGACTTCGCTCTCCTCCCAGACAAAGAAGGCGAATGGCATGAACACCTCATCAGCCAATGGGATACAGGCGAAAGCGGCGCACAAAAGCGCCTCAAAGACTTCCTCGATGACGGCCTCAACGGCTACAAGGACGGCCGCAACCATCCTTCATGGAACAATGTTTCTCGGCTCTCCCCTTATCTTAACTTCGGAGAGATATCCCCCAACCAGGCCTGGTATGCGGCGCAAGAACGCGGCACCGCCGAAGGTTGGGAAAAAGACCGCGATCATTTCTTGAGCGAGCTCGGCTGGCGCGAATTTTCTTACAACCTGCTCTATCACTTCCCGAAATTAAAATGGGACAATATGCAGGAAAAATTCAATGACTTCCCATGGAATGATCAAGACAATGACCAACTTGAAAACTGGCGTCGCGGTCGCACGGGATACCCGATCGTCGATGCCGGCATGCGGCAATTATATGAAACGGGTTACATGCATAATCGCGTGCGCATGATTGTTGGCTCGTTTCTCGTCAAGAACATGCTCACTCACTGGCACAAAGGCGAAGAATGGTTTTGGGATACGCTCGTTGATGGTGACCCGGCGAGCAATACGGCTAGCTGGCAATGGATCGCCGGATGCGGCGCCGATGCCGCGCCCTACTTCCGCATATTCAACCCCATCCTGCAAAGCAAAAAATTCGATGAAAAAGGCGAGTATATCCGCCGCTTCGTGCCCGAATTAAAAGAGGTGCCGGATGAGCATATCCACGCGCCGTGGGAAGCCCCGCAAGGCATCCTTGAAATGGCCGGCATCACCCTTGGCGACACCTACCCCCAGCCGATGATGGATCATTCCGATGCGCGCGACAAAGCCATGGAAGCCTATCAAGTGATTAAAAAAGTAGCCTAAACGCGCTATACTGCCTTTATGAATCAAATCATCTACCCTCCTGCCCTCCAAAAAGGCGATACAATCGGCATTATCGCCCCTTGTAGCCATTATGACGCGCCCCTTCTCAAAGAAGCCGAAGAACTATTCACATCGCGCGGCTATAAAATTTTCTATCATGATCAAATTCATAAACGTCATGGACAATTTGCCGGAACATCGAATGAGCGTGCGGCGGCTCTGAATGAAGTTTTCGCCAACCCAGACGTTAAAGCAGTCATGCCGATCGCGGCAGGCAATGGCGCGATCCATATTCTCGATAAAATCGATTACAACCTAATAAAGGAAAATCCAAAAATTTTTATTGGTTTTAGTGATGTCACAACACTTCTTCATGCAATCAACACAAAGACAGGGCTTGTTACCTTCCATGGTCCAACCTTCGCACGGAGTGTTAGAATTAGTCAAAAATGGCAAGATCATCTTTTCGGTGTTTTAGAAGGAAGAGTGGACTCGCTTGATCTAGATACAGATCATATCCTTCAAGGCAAACTTCTTGGTGGCTGCCTCAGCACCCTGCAAAGCCTGATCGGAACGCCGTATGAGCCTGACACGTCAAATGCTCTTTTATTCCTTGAAGATTTAAATGATCATCTGAGCCGCTATGATCGTATGCTCGGCCACATGCGTCAAGCTGGATGGCTGAAAGACCTCCAGGCCATACTTCTTGGCGATTTCTTAGAAACGAAAGATTCAGAAGATAGACCTTTTGGCTTTACCATTGAAGAAAGTGTCAAAATGGTTTTACCGGAGAAAACGCCCATTATTTCAAAATTCCCTGTCGGTCATGGGGACGATCTAGCAACCCTCCCCATCGGCGCAAATGCGGCCTTGAAAAACGGAGC
>JBCDCD010000041.1:0-9070 GCA_039182445.1 Pseudomonadota bacterium
GTTATAACCGCCTTCAATATCCATTGATGATAATTCTTCATCATAAAGGGAGACAGGAGACGTTCTGGCGATTGCATACGCAGTGCCTTTATATAGTTTAAGTTTAACTGTACCATCAATGACATCTTGGCTTTGCTCAATCGCACGCATCAAGAAATCCATTTCTGGTGAGAACCAAAAACCGTTATAAATTAATTGTGCGATTTTTGAGGATAGCATATCCCGTAAGCGCATCACTTCCCGATCCATTGCAATTCCTTCAAGGTCAAGGTGAGCGGCATGTAAAATAGCACCGCCAGGCGTTTCATAAACGCCGCGAGACTTAATGCCGACAAATCTGTTTTCGACCATATCAAGCCGTCCAATACCATGCTTTCCGCCTAATTCATTTAGGTATAGGAAAAGATCTAGAGGATCGGTTTGTGTTGTGCCATCTGTTGTGTTCACAACTTTTGTGGGTATTCCATCTTTAAAGCTGATCTCAATGATATCGGCTGTATCCGGCGCGTCTTCAGGCGCTGTTGTAATAGAATAAACAGACTCATCACACACAGTGCTTGGGTCTTCCAGAACCCCCGCTTCGTGGGAAATATGCAGTAAGTTTTCATCTTCCGAATACGGCTTCGATCTAGTCGCTGTTACCGGAATGTCATATTGATCGGCATAGTTCAGCATGTCTTCACGCCCACGAAAACGGTTAAGAAATTCAGGCATCTTCCATGGTGCTAAAACTATAACATCTGGTTTTAAGGCGTAATAAGCCAATTCAAAGCGCACTTGGTCATTCCCTTTACCAGTTGCGCCGTGAGACACATAATCTGCCCCTTCTTTTTCTGCGATCTCAATTTGCCTTTTGGCGATGATAGGCCGCGCGAGGGCAGTCCCGAGTAAGTACCGTCCTTCATAAATAGCATTTGCGGCAAAAGCCGGAAAAATATAGTCCGTCACAAATTCACGCTTTAAATCTTCAACGTAAACTTTGGATGCTCCAAGTTTCAGCGCTTTCTCTCTGGCCGCATCAAAATCTTCTTTCTGTCCGACATCAGCCATATAGGCAATGACATCATATCCTTCCTCAATGAGCCATTTGAGAATAACCGATGTATCAAGACCACCCGAATAGGCCAACACTACTTTTTTTGTCATTTTTAAATCTTTCTTCGTTAATCAATTGATTTCATATAATAAAAAAGGCCCCTGAGCAAGGAGCCTTTTATCAGCTTAATACGGTTACGTATAATATTTAATAAAGGTATATAGAGACATCAATAGAGATATATCTAATACACCCCCAATGATTTGTATAACCTGACCAGACTTTGTGTTTGTGCAGCCTGTGCATTGACCAATGCGGCATCGGATTCATTCAAGGTGCGCTGTGCTTCCAAAACATTAATAAACGATACTTCACCTTCTTTATACAGTAGTTGGGAGAGCTCTAAGGCTTTATCGGCATTATCATACGCTTTTTGTAGATAGACACTTTGTTCCTGATTGCGTGCGTAATCTGTTAACGCTGTTTCCACTTCACTCACCGACTCCAACAATGTCTTGCGATATAACTCGAAAGCTTGAAGTTCCAGACCTTCTGCGGCTTCTATTTGTCCGCGCAAGCGACCAAAATCGATTAAATTAACCGCGGCACTGATGGCGGCGCTCCAAATAGATGTTGTGTTCGTTAAAGCATTTTCTGCGATGCCAAAAAAACCACTCAATGTAAATTGAGGCAGCACATCAGCAATGGCCGCTTCTTTTAATGAGGTTGCTGCTTCTAAATTCGCAATCGTCGCGCGAATATCGGGGCGCAGGGCGATTACATTGGCTGGCGCCATCAGAACAGGTTGGATATCCATATCCGGTATATCGCCTTCGGTATCAATGATATTTTTTAAATCTGCTGGTAGTTTTCCTGTTAGCACAGAAAGACGATAGCGTGCGCCTTCGGCTTGACGGATAAATTCAGGGATAGAGGCTCTGGTCGTATTGACTAGGTTTTCGGATCGTTCGACATCCAATTGAGGCGCCTCGCCAAATTCTTTTTGCTTTCTGACAAGCTCTAATGTTTTTTCCTGAATCTCTAAATTCTTTTGCGCAATTCTCTGCTGTTTTTGAAAACGTCGATAGTCAATATAGTCACGACTAATCTCCGCCACCAAGGTAAGCGTCACATTGTGATATTCTGCTTCCAAGCGCTCAACATTTTTATTAGCAGCATCGGTTGCTTTACGATTGCGCCCAAAAACATCAATTTCATAAGAGGCATCAAACCCTACCTCATAAAAATTATCTGTGTTTAATCCATCATCTTGGCGTCCTGCACGACCTGTTGCATCAAGGCTAGGGAACAGAGAAGAAGCCGTTGTACGGCGAATGCCGCGTGCTTCCAATATACGGCCCTCAGCAATACGTCGATCAGGGCTTGCTTCCATCGCAACCGCAATTAATTGATTTAATGTTGGGTCATTTAATTTCTGCCACCAGTTTTCTAATATTTTTGCGTCTTCTTGTTGAATGATATCAGATTGATAGGCGCTCCATTCAACAGGCGTATTTTTATAAGGTGTCGAAAAATCCAAGCCATTACCAAAACAACCACTCAAAAGTAGTGCTGTTGGAAGAAGAATATATTTTTTCATGCTTTTGACTTTAGGCATCGCAGCTCTCTGTTTCAACTTGTGGTTCTTTTTTAATTTTTGCTTCAATCTTTCGTAAGAGAACATAAAACATCGGGGTGAAAACCAATCCAAAGAACGTCACGCCAATCATCCCACAAAATACCGCAATACCGATGGCTTGACGCATTTCTGCACCCGCCCCATGGCTCACAACGAGCGGCAATACACCCATAATAAACGCAATGGATGTCATTAAGATAGGGCGCAGACGTAACCGTGCTGATTCAATAGCAGCACGTACAATTGTTCTACCCTGTTGTTCCAGTTCACGGGCAAATTCGACAATCAAAATAGCGTTTTTACAAGCAAGGCCAGCCAAAACGAAGAGAGCAATTTGGGTGAAGATATTATTGTCACCTCCCATACCAAAGAATTTGCCAAATAAAAAGATTCCCAAAATCGCAGATAAAATTGCCATCGGAACGATGAGAATAACCGCAAGGGGTAGTGTCAGGCTTTCATATTGGGCCGCTAAAACCAAGAAGACCAATAAAATACAAAGTGGGAAAATAAAGATTGCGGTATTACCGGCTAATATCTGCTGATAGGTCAACTCCGTCCATTCAAAATCCATCCCAGCAGGCAATGTTTCATCTAGAATCTTAGTGATTGCGTCTTGTGCCTGACCAGAAGAATAGCCTGGTGCTGGATTTCCGCTAATATCTGCTGAACGAAAGCCGTTATAGCGCATAGCCGTATCAGGGCCAAAAGTTTCATTAATTTGGGTAACAGATCCGAGAGGAATCATATCTCCATTGGCGTTACGAACCTGAAGTGATTTTATATCCGATGGTGTCGCACGAAAATTAGAATCCGCTTGTGCAATAACCTGATAGGTACGGCCAAACAAATTAAAATCATTGATATAAAGCGATCCGAGATAAATCTGCATCGTGTGGAAGATATCATTGATAGGAATACCAAGCTGTTGCGCCTTGGTACGATCTACATCCACAAAAAGTTGCGGCATATTAATATTGTAGTTTGTCAAAACAGGGAAGGCGAGCGCCGGGTCTTGCATTGCTTTTCCAACGGCTGCTTGTACAGCACCATTTAAGACGGCATACCCCTGATCGGTCTTGTCTTGTATCTGTAATTTAAAGCCACCCGCTGTCCCTAAGCCACGTACTGGCGGCGGCGGAAAGACCGCAACAAAAGCATCATCAATGGCCCCGAATTGCTGTTGTAAGCTTTGCGCGATCGCAAAAGCGCTCTGCTCTCTTGTGGTGCGTAAATTAAAATCTTTCAAGGGCACAAAAACAATCCCGGCGCTTGGGGAATTAACAAATCCGTTAATCGATAAGCCCGGGAATTGAACGGCACCTTCAACACCTTCTTGGCCCAAAGCGATATCACCCATTTCGCGCATGACCTCTTCTGTGCGTTCCAACGTTGCGCCGGGCGGCAATTGTGCAATAGCAATCAGATATTTTTTATCTTGAGCGGGCACAAATCCTTGCGGCACAAGATTAAAGCTCGAGCCCGTTGCAAACAAGAGCATGATATAAAAGATCGCCATGACAACAAGACGGCGTGTTACAAATTTGCAAACGCTCTGTCCATACGCACCAGAAAATTTGCTAAAAAACTTATTAAAGAGATTAAAAAACCATCCAAAAGCGAAATCCATGATTTTGGTGAGGCCGTCTTTTGGGGCATTCTTTCCTTTCAACAAAAGGCACGCCATTGCCGGGCTTAAAGTCAATGAGTTGAAGGTCGAGATAAAGGTTGCAATCGCAATGGTTAGCGCGAATTGTTGATAAAACTGTCCTGTCAGACCGCTAATAAACGCAATGGGAATAAACACACCGGCTAAGACCAATGATGTGGCAATAATAGGCCCTGTGACTTCACGCATGGCCTGAATGGTGGCATCGCGGGGTGATTTTCCTTCTTCGATATTGCGTTCAACGTTTTCAACAACGACAATGGCATCATCAACAACAATACCAATCGCCAGAATCAAACCAAAAAGAGATAGAACGTTAATCGAGAATCCAAACAAATACATGAAGGCAAATGTTCCGACAATCGATACAGGAACAGCCAATAAAGGAATAATAGAGGCACGCCATGTTTGAAGGAAAATGATAACTACGAGAACAACGAGCGCCACGGCTTCGAACAATGTTTTGACAACAGATTTAATAGAGTCCTTCACAAAAACTGTTGGATCATACACAATCTGATAATCGACACCGGGTGGCATATTCTCTTTAAGTTTCGCCATCGTTTCCCGAACATTCTTTGATATATCAAGCGCATTGGATCCGGGTGAGGCAAAAATTGGAATAGCGGCCGCCTGACGATTGTCTAGCAAAGAGCGTAATGCATAAGTTTGTGCATTTAGTTCGACATTGGCGACATCACCGAGGCGTGTTACGACGCCATCTTGCGTTCTTCGGATAATGATATCTTCAAACTCTTCAGGTGTCTCGAGGCGCCCTTGCACATTCACCGGTAATTGCAGCTGAACTTCCTCATCATAAGGTGGTCCGCCAATAACACCAGCGGCGACCTGAATATTTTGGCTGCGGATCGCATTGACAACTTCACCCGCGGTTAAACCACGTTCGGCAACTTTGTCAGGATTAAGCCAAACACGCATCGCATAGTCACCAGCACCAAAGATACGCACATCGCCAACACCTTCAATTTTGGCAAGCTCATCTTTGACATTAATCACGCCATAATTGCGAAGATAGAGAACATCATAACTATCGTCAGGAGACAATAAGTGCACAACCATGGTTAAATCGGGTGAACTTTTGACAACGGTCACACCCAATTGCCTTGTCACATCGGGCAACCGCGGCAAAGCCTGCGTCACGCGATTTTGCACTTTTTGCTGTGCTAGATCAGGATCTGTTCCAATCGCAAAAGTAACCGTTAAGCTCATACGGCCATCGGTAGAGGCCAACGAACTCATATACAGCATATTTTCAACCCCGTTAATTTGCTCTTCTAACGGTGTCGCGACTGTTTCAGAGATAACCGCTGGATTCGCGCCTGGAAAATTGGCTGTTACAACGATCGATGGCGGTGAAACCTCAGGATATTCAGAGATCGGTAGCGTGAAGATCGAGATACTTCCCGCAATAAAAATCAAAATGGACAACACCGACGCAAAGATCGGACGATCAATAAAAAAGCCTGAAATATTCATGATACTATTCTGGCAACTCTTCGGCTAAAGGTTTTTCCATCACGGGTTGTTCTACAGGCGCCTTGAGGGTTGATTCTTGAATTTGAGGCGCGACAGGCATACCGGGACGGATACGAATGATTCCGTCAGATATAACTTTTTCTCCCTCTTCTAAACCGCTTCTTATAATACGCTGACCATTAATACTCTCTCCGATTGCAACAACGCGATACTCTGCGACGCCTTGATCGCCAACCACATAAACAAATTTTCTATCTTGATCGGTACTGATTGCTTTCTCACTGATCAAAATCTCTTGCTGATTGGCTGTTGACCCCATTTTTACCTGTGCGAACATACCGGGAAGTAGAATACCATCGCTATTATCAAAGATAGCGCGGGCACGAATAGTGCCAGATTGAGTATCAATTTGGTTATCAAAGCTGTCAATGAAGCCCCAATATTCAACGGTTTTGTCGCCCAATATTAATTTTACAGGAATGGCGTTTTCGGACTCTTTGTCTTTTGCTTGCGAACGCACATAGGTTAGATATGTTTGTTCATCTACATCAAAGTCAGCAAAAATATTTTCTATGGCTACAATTGAGGTAAGGAGAGGCGCATTGGGGCCTGCTTCAACTAAATTTCCTTCTTTGACTTCTGCCCGACTAACGCGACCGGTAATCGGCGCCTTCACATAGGCATAATCCAAATCGATTTTTGTCTGTTCCAGTCGGGCGCGTGCACTGGCAACATTTGCCTTCGCAACATCAGACGCACTGATACGTTCATCAACAATACGTTTTGAAATAGCATCGCTTTTTATTAGCTCCATGGCACGATCGAGTTCTTTTTGTGCGAGTGTCCTTTGGTTTATGGCGGCATTCACATCAGCTTGCGCACGATTGACCGCCGCTTTAAAAGGGCGGGGGTCAATAACATAGAGCACATCGCCTTTTTCAACATTTTGTCCATCTCTAAAACGAATCTCCGTAATTGTACCGCTTACTTGGGGGCGAATATCGGCCTCATTCACGGCTTCAAGCCGCGCCGAATAATCATTCCAGATTTGCACCTCTTGTTTTTTAGTTACGATGGCAGGAACCGGCATTGCTTGTGGCGGCTGCCCAGCTTGCGGTGCATTAGCGATCGCTTTCGGTTGTTTAAAATAATAAATGCCACCAGCAAGAATGATCACCAATAAAATAACAATTCCTTTGAACGATTTTTTACTTTTCATTTCTCTCTCTTTTCTTATGCCGCTACTTTTTCTTTTGCGCCGATCATGCGGAACATACCGGTTATCAATTCGTTTCCTAGAGGCTCTAGACTGTTTTGAATACGGGCCATAACCAACTGACCCATAATAAAAGAATGAATTTTGTTTGCTTTGGTTTTGACATCTGTATCGGCAGGTAATGATCCTTCTTGCACAAGATCAATCAATGCTTGCTCATAATACTGTTTATGATGATTGATTATTTCGTCTGTTTTAAGACGGATTGTTTCATCTTGTGGAGCCATCTCCGCTCCTAAAGTTACAAATGGACAACCACAAACTCTGCCATATTGTTCTGCCACCATTTTTTGTGATTCCAAACCATCATTGGCCAGCTTTTCAAATCGTTCTAATGGTGGTCTATTCGATGAAAAAGCTTCATCCATAATAGGACGAAATTCTTGAAAAGCTTTATCCATGGCGGCAACGGCCAGATCGACTTTTGAAGGGAAAAAATGATAGAAACTGCCTTTACGCACATCAGCATTTTTACATATTTCATCAACGCTGACCGAGCTGTATCCTGCCTGCCATATGAGATCTATGGCGGTATCAATCAATATTTTGCGGGTGTTACGTTTGGTTTTTGTCATTCTCGTACTAATTTCACGAAAACGACATTACTTTATTTGACCGATCAGTCAAGAGGCTAAATTTTTATTTTCGTGAAAAGGGCAGACATTGCTCAAAAATCACTTTTGTGAGCTCATCACTAATGAGCGTGTCTTCGTTGACGACGTCGATATTCTTTAATTTTTCGAGTGCGTCAACATCGCTTTGACTGTGCGCGCGGACGATAATAGGAATGTTTTTATTCGCTTTACGTACGAGTGAAGCGATTTTTTTGGTCGCCTTTTCATCGTCAATTGTAATAACAACACTCAAAGCATTATCTAAATTAGCCGCTTTTAAGGTTGATTGATTTTCTGCTTTGCCGAAGAAAACAGGATAAGATTTTTCTTTAAATTCTTTCACTTTTTCAACGTTATTATCAAAGCCAATAATCGAGAATCCATCTGAACAGAGTTTGTTACCTATATTCCTTCCGACACGGCCATAGCCAAAAATAACAATATGTTGGTTTTCTTGATCGAGATCTGCAGGTGTTGCATTATTTTTCTCATGCTCTTTTTCTTCAACAAACTGACCAACTTTTCGTGCCAGAGGGGTAATGATCGGGGTGACAAACATTGTTAAACCAACGGTAATCAGCATGAATTGGCCAATATCTTCGGCAATAAGCGACGCGGTTAAGGCACTTCCGACAACAAGCAAGCCAAATTCACCCGCTTGAGAGAGCAATATCGCGCTCTCTGCGGCGACGGCATTAGTTTGTTTCCACAATTTACACAGTACATAAATAATAACCGCCTTGATCGACATCAAACCAATAACAGAAGCGAAAAGCCAGAAGGGTTTCTCGCCAATATATTCCAAATTAATTCCCATCCCGAAAGAGAAAAAGAAAATACCAAGCAACAGACTCTTAAACGGAATAATAAAAGATGACACTTCATGGCGATATTCTGTTTCGGCGAGAAGCAAGCCGGCAATAAAGGCGCCAAGCGCCATGGAAAGACCGGCATAATGCGCAACCGAAGCACTGGTGACGATAATCAATAACGAAAAGGCAACAAAGACTTCTGGACCACCATATCGATTAGCAAATAAAAATACATGCTTAACAATCAACCTACCCGCAAAGTAAATAATAAGAACGGCAATCGCCATCTTGAATAAAGAGACAGAAATAAAACTAAAAATTGCCTCGTTGCTGTCCGCAGCAAAAATCGTTAGAAGAAAGAGAATAGGAATCACGGCTAAATCTTGTAGCAATAAGATACTGAAGCTTGATTTTCCTGCGGGTGTTGTAAATAAGCTTTTTTCTTGGAGCCACTGCATGACCATCGCGGTTGAGGAAAGGGCAAGGCTCAAACCCAATAAAATAGCGACTTGTACGCTGTTTCCCCA
>JBCDCD010000042.1:0-8951 GCA_039182445.1 Pseudomonadota bacterium
AACAAAGATTGGTGGCCGCAGATGCTAAACCTGAGTGTTCTTCGCCAGCATTCTCCTTTGTCAAATCCGATGGGCAGTGCTTACAACTACGCCGAGGAATTTAAGTCTCTTGATCTAGAAGCATTAAAAAAAGACCTGCATAATTTAATGACAGATAGCCAAGACTGGTGGCCTGCAGATTACGGTCACTATGGTCCGTTTTTTATTCGTATGGCGTGGCATGTTGCTGGGACCTATCGATCAAGCGATGGCCGCGCAGGCGCGGGGCAGGGGCTGCAGCGTTTTGCTCCGACCAATAGTTGGCCGGACAATGCAAATTTGGATAAGGCACGTCGTTTGCTATGGCCTCTCAAGCAAAAATACGGCCGCAAGATTTCTTGGGCAGACTTGTTCATCTTGGCCGGAAATATGGCCCATGAATCAATGGGCTTTAAAACATTTGGTTTTGGGGGCGGACGTGATGATGTCTGGGAACCTGCAGAAGATATTTACTGGGGTGAAGAAGCTGAATGGCTTGGGAATAAAGCCCGTTACAAAGGTGGACGAGAAGATAATGGTCATGATGCTTTGGAAATGCCATTGGCTGCGGTGCATATGGGTTTGATTTACGTTAATCCGGAAGGCCCGAATGGAAATCCTGACCCTCTAGAGTCAGCAAAAGATATTCGTATCTCCTTTGGCCGCATGGCGATGAATGATGAAGAGACAGTGGCTCTTATTGCCGGCGGTCACACGTTTGGAAAATGTCATGGCGCAGCGCCGGATTCTCATGTTGGGGCAGAACCAAACGCAACGCCACTGGAAGCACAGGGATTTGGTTGGCATAACGAATACCAAAGCGGAAAAGGCGCCGATACAATCACAAGTGGTTTAGAAGGGGCATGGACCGCGAACCCTATTCAGTGGGATAGCGGTTACTTTGATATGTTGTTCAAATATGAATGGGAGCTTGGTAAAAGCCCGGCTGGAGCGCATCAATGGCATCCAGTAGGCGTGAAAGAACAAGATCTCGCGCCAGAAGTTGATGGCTCTGATAAAAAAGTACCAACAATGATGGCGACCACAGATATTGCGCTGATTAAAGATCCTGAATATTTGAAAGTCTCAAAAAAGTTTCACGAAGATCACGAGTATTTCAAAGATGCTTATGCGCGCGCTTGGTATAAATTGACGCACCGCGATATGGGGCCCATTAAGCGCTATCTTGGTGCAGACGTACCAGAGAAGACTTTAATCTGGCAAGACCCATTGCCAGAACACCAAGGTGACTTGATTAACGATACAGATATTGCAGCGCTAAAAGAGAAGATTTTATCTTCTGGTATCTCTGTATCTGATCTTGTTTATACGGCTTGGTCATCCGCTTCATCATTCCGCGACTCTGATAAACGCGGGGGTGCGAATGGTGCTCGTATTCGTTTAGCGCCGCAAAAAAATTGGGAAGCTAATAATACCGATCAAGTAACAAAAACGATTGCGGCTCTTGAGAAAATTAAAGAAGAGAGTGGTAAGAATGTTTCTGTCGCAGACTTGATTGTTCTTGGTGGTTGTGCGGCCATCGAAAAAGCGACGAAGGATGCTGGTCATGATATTGCGGTACCTTTTAATCCAGGGCGTGTTGATGCAACAGATGAACATACCGAAGCGGAAAGTTTTGAAACATTAGAGCCAGAAACAGATGGGTTCCGTAATTTTGCAAAGACAGTTTACACTGTTTCTGTAGAGGAGCTTTTAGTCGATCGTGCCCATCTTCTAAATCTTACCGCGCCAGAAATGACGGTGCTTATTGGTGGGATGCGTGTTCTCGGTGCAAATTATAAAAATGAAAAACATGGTGTCTTTACGGATCGTGAAGGACAACTCACAAATGACTTTTTTGTGAATCTGCTTGATATGGATACGGAATGGAAATGTGTGTGCCCGGATGAACAAGGTTTCCTTGGCACGGATCGTAAAACGGGTGAGAAGAAATGGACCGCGAGCCGTGTTGACCTTATTTTCGGCCATAACCATGAATTACGCGCTTTGGCAGAAGTTTATGCGCAGGATGACTCAAAAGATAAGTTTGTTGAAGATTTTGTGGCCGCATGGTCCAAAGTCATGGAGTTGGATCGCCTTGATTTGGATCCAAACTTTAATAATTAAGAAAGAGCATATGCAAAACATTGCGCTGTTATTTTAAACCAGTTAAGACGTGCTTCATACCCCATCAGAAGCCCGTCTTTTTAATTTTGAAAGGACAGGGAAAATGAATATAGAACAAATTATTAGTAAACGCCGCGCGGTCAAAAAATATGATACGGACTATCAAATTCCGGAATCAGATTTTAAAAAACTGATGATGCAATCGATGCAGGCGCCATCGTCTTTTAATATCCAACATTGGCGTTTTGTTGATGTACAGGATAAAGATTCACGCGAACAAATTCGTGCCGCGGCCTGGGATCAAGCACAAGTCACCGAGGCGTCAAAAATCCTGGTTTTATGTGCGGATGTGAAGGCCTGGGAAAAAGAGCCGGCACAATATTGGAACAAAGCGCCGCAGGAAGTGTCGGATATTATGATCCCGATGATTAAAGATTTTTATGACGGGCGTGACTGGATTCAACGTGATGAAGCCCTTCGTTCTGTTGGGATTATTGCGGAATCGCTGATGCTAAACGCGACGGCGATGGGCTTTGATACGTGCCCCATGATTGGTTTTGATCAGGATGCCGTCTCAAAAGTCATTAATTTGCCCGACGATCACATTATCGGCATGATGATCGCGCTGGGCAAAAGACGTGAAGAGCCGTTCCCGCATGGGGGGCGTATTCCGCTGGAGCAGGCGGTTATTACCGATAAATTTTAATTATAAAAGTTAAGAATTTCACGGAAAACCCCGCTTGAAAGCGGGGTTTTTTGTAATTATCTTTCAAAAACCATTAATTACCATAATTTTTATTGATTTTGGGGTATTTCAAAGGTTGTAAAAATAACTCATAAGAATAATTTTAAGGTGTGTGTTCAATGGACACGGCTGTTATAAAAACAGATGTGAAACCTAAAGAGGCTCTTCAAAAAACTGATGAAGATCGTATCATAGTTAGGCCTGCGGCGATTTTTGAGATTCCTGAAAAAATTGATCTAGAAGAATGGTTGCAGAAAGCGCAAGCTATCATGAGAAGTAACGGAATTTTTGGAAGCTTTGAGCAACCTTCTACAGATCAAACAAATAAAACAAGAGTTGCCTTTCGTTTTATTGATCAGATAAACATGGAACGCTTAGTTGGCACTGTCTATGCTGAGATTGGCAATATTACCGCTAATCCAAAACCATATGTTCCAGGTCCCAGTACATTAGGTGATGATGCGCATGACCCAAAACTAGTAAGAATAAGAGCTGAGCAAGGTGAAGCTGCTGCCGCTAAACTGTTAGAGACGATGCAGTTACGCCGTTAACTCTTATGCACAAACACTTCCCGGTGTGGGTACGGAATTTGAATATCGTTTTCTTTTAAGATATCCCATAGCGCAATCATGACATCGCCTTTGGTGTTCACAATTCCTTTTTCGGCATCCTTGATCCAATAACGCAAAACAAAATTGAGCGAACTGTCGCCAAACTCAATCAAGTGACAAACGGGGGAGGGGCTATCGACAACACGTTCGGGCTTGCCCGCGGCTTCAATCGCAAGACGGCGTACTTCATATGGATCGGAATCATAATGCACACCGAATTCTGTTTCGACCCGCACCAATGTGTTGCCGTGTGACCAATTAATGACCTGCTGTGTGATAAATTCTTCATTCGGCACAAGGTAAGATTTGTTATCACGGGTGACGAGCTCGGTATAACGCGCCCCCATATGGTTGACCCACCCAAAAGTCCCATCCATCTCAATAATATCGCCGGGTTTAATGGACTGGTCCATGAGAAGCAGCATACCGCTGAACAGGTTCGAGATGACTTTTTGCAAACCAAAACCGATACCCAAACCAACCGCACCAGAGAAAACCGCGAAGAGTGAGAGATCAATACCCGCGGATGTCAGACCAATAAGCAGCGCTGCCACGATCAGCGTCACTTTGACAATCTTCGAGATTAAAAGTCGCGAAGAGGGTGGTAAGCTGCGTGTTTGCGAGATCTTCTTTTCAAAGAGCTTCGATGAAGCCATGGCGCTGTAGAGCAATATAAAAATGATAAACAGCCCTTTGAGCACAATAAGAAGAGAGATTCGCGACTCGCCTAAACTAAAACCAATTGCATCCAGCGTTGTCATGGTCTGTTCGAGAACACCGAAGATGCTTAATGCCAACAGCGTGACCACAGAGAAAACAATAACGTTACGCGCAAATTTATTTTCAATGAACTGCGCGATCACTCGGATAAACATCCAAGCAAAGAGGAGTTTTACAAAAGCGATTGCGATCTTTGTCGAGATTTCCGGCGCAATTGTCGTCGCAATCTGAACCTGAATAAGTAAAAAGGCGATCGTCAGAAGCGGGAAAACCAGCTTCAGGCAGTTATAAAGCATTTCGCTCAAACGGAAGGGAGCGCTGAGCTTGTTAATCTGTTCATTCAGCCTTGGTTTCAGGATATTTTTTGCCAGATAGCCCAAAACAAAAGCGAGGGCGACCATGACGAATTGCACACCAAAGTCGATTGTCCATATTTCCCCTTGAAACCAAGCCAATAAATCGCTTTTAATCTCAGTGAGGGACAAATTTTCGAGCATGATGTCTAACATGCCAAAAGTGTAAAGGAACTCATGGGCTTAGGAAAGGCCTATAAAGAAGAATTTGAAAAAAAGGAGACCAAAGATGGAATATCTTCACACAATGGTGCGCGTTCACGATCTAGAAAAATCAATCGACTTTTATTGCAATAAACTCGGTATGACCGAAATCTCACGCATGGAGAATGAAGGCGGGAAATTTACGCTCGTCTTCTTGGCGGCAGGGGATGATAAAGCTCAAGCGCAAGAGAGCAAAAAGCCGACGCTTGAGCTGACCTATAACTGGCCGGACGAAAACGGCAAGGTGGAAGAATATACAGGGGGCCGTAACTTTGGTCACTTGGCGTACCGCGTTGATGACATCTATGCCACTTGTCAAAGCCTTATGGATTCAGGCGTGACGATTAACCGTCCACCGCGTGACGGCCATATGGCTTTTATCAAATCACCCGATGGTATTTCGATTGAATTGCTTCAAAAAGGCGGATCTTTAGAACCACAAGAGCCTTGGGCTTCGATGGAAAATACCGGAAGCTGGTAATTACGCTTTCAGTGATTTGACCAGAAGCGTCTTCATCTCCGCGATGAAATCATCATCCATTTCCTGACCGGTGACCAAACGGAAAAAGATCGGGCCAAGAACAATGTCGATCGCGCTATCGGTGTGAATGTCATTGCTGAATTCACCCGTTTGCTTTCCACCTTCAATGTAGGAATAAAGCTTGTCGTAGCGGTCTTGCAAGAATGTCTTGGTGAAATAAGAAATGCTTTTTGGGTCGGCTTGTGCTTCGCCAATAATCTCCGCAACAATACGACCGTTCTTACCTTTTAGTTGGCGGGCAAGCTTATCAAGCTGAGCTGATACGGCTTCAACAGCATTGCGCGGTGTCGATAATGTGTTGTTGTATAGGGATTGTGATAGAACCGCATCCATCACCACGGCTGATTTGTTTGGCCACCAACGATAAATTGTTGTTTTGCCGACGCCTGCTTTACGGGCGATGGCTTCAATAGAGAGTTTCTGCACAGAGGTATGAACCAGAAGCTTGCGTGTCGCATCCAAAACCGCTTTATGCGACTTTTGCGACCGTGGACGGCCCGCTTGATGTTCATTTTCTTGCTGATTTGCATTGCTTTCTAAATGGCTGACTTCTGCTAATGCTGCGCTCTGCGACATGGTTTAACTCCTGCATAAATATGACGATACGCTTCGTTTTAAAACATTCTTTTTGTAAAGATCAAGGGGAATCTATTCTTTTCCCAAAAATTTTCTTTTCGCAATTTTGGGCATTCTGTCGTATATAGAGGGTGTGTGGGGATTGTTTTGTAAAACAATTTTATTGAGGGGTATACAATGGAAGTCTGGGTTTTATACGGCGACGATATAGAATCGAACGCTGATTTGGCACATGAGGCACGCCGTTTCTTGGCAGAAGGCAAGAAGATGGATATCGATGTCAAAGTCATCCGTCCTTCTCAATTTGATTTATTGGTCACCCAAAGCGATCGCGAATCCGTTCTTCTGAATGGTAAACCTGTGCCGCTTCCCGATTTTGTTTTTCCTTATTTTAATCACAATGATCACGGTTACTTTTCACTGGCGATTGTGCGTCAGTTAGAACGTTTGGGCGTTCATGTGTTTAATGGCGCGGATATCATTGAAACGGTGCGCGACAAATTGCATACGCATCAGATCTTAGCGGAAAGTGGTATTGATACGCCGGACACCATGCTCGCCAAGTTCCCCGTTGATATGAAATTGGTCGAAGAAACCATTGGTTTTCCTGTTGTGGTGAAAACACTCAATGGCGCGCTGGGGATTGGCGTATTCTTGATTGAAACGCCGAGCGCGTTCGGTGATTTGATGGAATTGGTTGGGGAGACGAATCCAAATCTTCAGCTTATTTTCCAAAAATTTGTTTCCGTGAGTAAGGGGCGTGATTTGCGCCTCTTTATTGTTGATGGGGAAGTGATTGCCGCGATGGAACGTCGCGCCCAAGATGGTGGCTTTAAAGCGAATTACAGCACGGGTGGATCGGTTCACTTTTTTGACCCCGATCCCGAGGCTAAAGAAATGGCTCTAAAGACAGCTGAAGTGCTCAATATTGACATTGGCGGTATTGATCTGCTGTTCAAGGAAAATGGCGGCTACACAATCTGTGAAGCCAATACTTTCCCGGGCTTTAAAGGGTTAGAAAAAGCCTCTGGTGTGAATGTTGCTGGTAAAATCCTTGAAGTGATGCAGGCAAGATTAGCTGCCAATGGTGGTATGTCTCGTAAGGCGATGAAGGAAATGTCCACTCACTCCACGCCAAATACGCAGCATTAATTAAAACCGATTATCTGCTGGATCAATCTCAATAATCCGTCCGTTATCCAGTTGTAGAATAGCGAGCTTTCTTTCGACAATGCCATTTCTATTAAATCGAAACACGCCATCGGCACCAGCAAAGCCATTCGGATCAGTAATAGCACCCGCCGTAAATCCATTGGCACCATTGTGTGATAACGCGATGGCTAGAGCCGTTGCATCAAAGGCGAGGGAGGCAATCTGCACCGGGCTTTGGCCATAAGTACGCTGATACATATTGCTGAAGAAGCCACGCTTTTGTATTGACGGTCCGGCGAACCACCCATCTTGCAATCCTCTGACGCTGGCAATTGTTTGATTGTTCCAGAGGCCGGTGCCCAATCGTTTCACATTACTCGCCGGCATATTATTCTGTTCGAGATAATCGGCAATGACACTTGCTGTTTTACCACCAACGGGCATAAACACCGCGCTAATATTATGGTTCATCTCCGTGATCTTTGTACCGAGCTCCGGATCATTTGGGGTAATGCGAACGGTTTGTTCGATATTTATGCCATAGCGTTTCGCGGCATCATTAAACTGACGTGTGACCATATCACCATAAACATCCCGTGTGGCAATAATCGAAACTTGGCGCTTACCACTCAATGCCGCGTAATTTGCGATACGATCCACCTGAGAGAAAGGCATGAAGCCCATCAAATAGGTGGATGAGTCCGCCAATGTCCAATCGGTGGAAAATGCAATAACATTGACGTTATTGGTTTGGGCGATAGGTTTCACGGCGCGCACAGAATCCGCAAAAACAGGGCCTAAGATTAATTGCGCGCCTTGTTGAATGGCGGCTTGTGCCGCCGCACTTGCGCCACTGGCGGTGCCTTTGGTATCGCGCGGAATAAGATTGAAATTGGTGCGGTTTGTTTCAAATAACGCCAACTGTGCCGCTTGCAACATCGATTCACCCAACGCAGCATTTTTACCAGTGAGCGGCAGCAAAATGGCGACATCAACTTTTTCATTCGATGAAAGGGGTAGTGTTGATGTATCAAGAGGGGCTCTATCTGTGCTCGTTGGGAATCCCCATGGTGCTGTTTGGTATTGGGCACACCCGGTCAGCGTAAAAAGGCAGGTGATAAAGACGGCTAATATCTTATTTTTCATGGCTTTCTCGTTATGTTCGGCGTATTTATAAAAAGTTATGAATGATAATTTTCAAAACCCTACACAAAAAAAACCGCGAATGGAACAGGACATTTCCGAACATACGGAAAACACTGCTGAAAAAACATCCTCTTCGCATGCGGCACCGAAGGCGATGCCGATCAAGCCCGGTATTTATTTGGTCTCAACACCGATTGGTAACTTGCGCGACATAACTTTTCGCGCGCTGGATGTGCTCTCTTCGGTCGACTTGATTGTATGTGAAGATACGCGCGTAACAGGAAAATTGATCGGAGCGTATGGTTTTAAGAAAAAAATGCAGGTCTATAACGATCACAGCACACAAAAACAGCGCGAAGATATTATTAATCTCGTTAAGAATGGACAATCTGTTGCGTTTTTAAGTGATGCGGGTACCCCGCTTGTTTCTGACCCCGGATTCAAACTGGTACGTTTTGCGATTGAAAATGAGGTCATGGTGACGTCTTTGCCAGGGCCGAATGCAGCGCTAACTGCACTACAACTCTCTGGTTTACCAAGCGATCAATTTTCTTTCTTAGGATTCTTGCCACCCAAATCGGGTGCGCGCCAAAGTGTTTTGCAACAATGGGCCGAAACACCGTCGACACTATTGATTTATGAAACAGGACCACGCCTTCTTGCTAGTCTCGGAGATATGCGCACTGTGTTTGGTGATCGCGATGTGGCGGTTATGCGCGAAATGACCAAAATTTATGAAGAAACGCGTCGTGGCAAAC
>JBCDCD010000043.1:0-8834 GCA_039182445.1 Pseudomonadota bacterium
GTTCAGAGTTCTTAATAATCTATCATCATCCATGAATACTGTAATGGTGTGATCTTCAGAATCTTTTTTCAATATGCCTTTACGAATAGCATCATCAGACCAATAGACAGTATCTGAATCAGAAATATCGTAAAAAATAACTTGGTAAAACTCAGTATCAGCGTTATGCCGTTGAAGGGCCGTCACAAAAGGGAGCCATTGATTAACAATCTGTTGTTGTTCTTCCTTAAAAGCGAAAATGACAACGCTAAGATTATTGTCGAGGCTTTGCGGAATTTGTCGAGGAGCGCCTGTTAAATCCATGCCCCGTATCTGGATCATATATTCTTCTTTTTGGTTTTTAGATGGCGTAAAAAAAATGGCGCCAACGATCAGAACAACAACTAGAAAGATAAGCGCTATTTTTTCCATTATGAAACAAGAGCGCGATCAATAATCGTATCGATATTTTTGGTGTAGGCGGAATAATCAAAGATTTTCTCAAGATCGTCCTTGCTCATTTTCGCCATGACATCGTCGTCGATCGACAGCGCTTCCATCAGTGTTGTTTGCGCTTTGCTTTCCCAAACTTTCATCGCATTGCGTTGAACAATTCGGTAGGCGTCTTCACGGCTAATACCAGCTTGAGTGAGGGCAAGAAGCACACGTTGCGAGAAAACAAGCCCCCCCATCTTTTCCAAATTCTCGATCATCGTATCGGGATAAACCAGAAGCTTTTCGATGAGGCCTGTCAAACGATACAGCGCAAAATCGAGAGTAACGGTCGCATCAGGTCCAATATTACGCTCCACGGACGAATGCGAAATATCACGTTCATGCCAGAGCGCCACATTCTCCATCGCCGGCGTCACGGCCGAACGAACAAGGCGCGCAAGGCCGGTTAAATTCTCACTTAATATAGGATTACGTTTATGCGGCATCGCGCTGGAGCCTTTTTGCCCTTTGGAGAAAAACTCTTCTGCTTCACGCACTTCGGTACGCTGTAAGTGGCGAATTTCAATCGCAAGATTTTCAATCGAACTGGCAATTACGCCAAGGGTTGAGAAAAACATTGCGTGACGGTCACGCGGGACCACTTGTGTTGCAACTGTTTCTGGTTTTAAACCAAGATTATCGGCAACATATTGTTCTACCGCTGGATCAACCGTGGCGTAGGTGCCAACCGCGCCAGAGATAGTACAAACAGAGACTTCTTCTTTTGCTGCTTCTAAGCGTTTTTTGGCGCGGGCAAAGGCAGCATAATGGCCAGCAAGTTTGAGACCAAATGTTGTCGGTTCTCCATGAATACCATGGGAGCGCCCAATACAGAGTGTCGCACGATGTTCTTCAACACGTTTCTTAAGGGCGGCCAAAAGTTTATCCAAATCGTCGATCAAAATATCGGCCGCTTGCGTCAGCTGCAGCGCAAAGCAAGTATCGACCACATCGGAACTGGTCATGCCTTGGTGGACATAGCGGCTGGCTTCCGGATCATCAATATGTTCGGCAACCGAGGTCAAAAATGCGATCACATCATGTTTGACTTCGGCTTCGATCTCATCAATACGGGCCACATCAAATCCACCTTTTTCCCGTAAGGCTTTCGGACAAGCATCAGGTATCGTACCAAGCTCTGCCATCTTCTCACAGGCGAGTGTTTCAATCTCGAGCCATATTTTGAAGCGATTTTCCGGCTCCCAGATGGAGGTCATTTCTTTGCGGGTATACCTTGGGATCATGTTTTTCCTCTTATTAAATCAATGTTTTAGCATGGTTTGCGCCAGAAACAATCCTCCAATCCGCCAAATATTTGAAATTATTAACAAATTTTTGTCATAATATAAGTATGGCGCTGGATCTCAATGGTGAATTTAATACGCATGGCCTCAATCAAGGCGATGGTGGTTTTACGCTGCCGGATGAAACCTTGGAGTCTATGGGGGTCAATACCGGACATACGGCATGGTTCAATGATTCCACGTGCGTTCCTGAAGGTACAGATGCAGATGGAGACCCCACGCCAGAAACAACTTATTCATACACTGTTGAGATCAACTTTGGAACAGAAGAAGAGTATGATGCCTTTATGAGACATCCGGATCGTGACGAAATTATAAACTCAATGCGTCAAGGATTTATTGATGCTGAGTTTGGTGGCATACAAGAGACATTACGTTTGGAAATATCTAGAGATGAAGGTGGCGCTATGCCTCCTCAAACAATCGGGCCGGATAGTTTCACGGAAAACACCGTTAACGATTTAAATATTATAGGAGAAGGAGTTTATCCGACTATCAACAGCGTTTATGATATTAATATTGAAAGCATTACTTTCAGTCCTGAGTCAAATGAGATTCCTGGGTGTAACCAAGGGCATAGCTATGGTGATCCGGCGCAAGCCTTCAATAGTGGTGGCGTTCCAGCAGCATTGCCAAAGCTTGGTGGTTAAATCAATCCTTCTGTCTTAAAACTTTTATACCCATTACGGGTCACAATAAGGTGATCGTGGATGACGATATCGAAAGGTTTCGCGCCCGGTTAATTAAAATGCAAATTTTGTTGTAACGCCAATGAAAGCCCCTTGGCCTGCTGACGCATCAGAATGGATTGGTGTTTCACCAGCGCGCACACCCGCTTCAACGCGTGTCTGATTGAGAACCATGGCGGCGCCTACAGCACCTGCACCGTATGAATCAATCAGTGAATTCCCAAGACCTTTTAAGCTGTAACTTGCGCCGACCTCGGCACTCTGGTCATAGCCGTTTTCACCATACCCTATCGCAGCGCGACCAAACCCTTGAAGCATTTGATTGCCGTAAGTGACTTCCCCTGTAACAGCTCCCGTTAAACCATCTGAACTACCAAAAGCACCTGCTTCAATTGACCAGCTTTGAAATCCAATCGTGCCATCATCTATTGGGTTTCCTAATAAATCTTTATCGAGCGGTCTTTGCCAACTTCTCTCTACGCCAGCTTGCGCGTAAGCACCAAATTCGGTGGTTAATCCTACTTCACCATTCATGCTTAATTGATGACCGTCGCCAAGATCAGTAAAATGTGTGGCATGAGCGTTAGCTTGAGCTTGAAAACCGTCGGGTCCTAAGCCGCCTGTAATGGATGTGCCAAAGTTTAAACTTGTATCGCCGTTGACAACATCATTATCGGTAAAATAGCCCGCTCCATAAGCACCACCAGGGGTTATACCAAAGGATAGTCCTTCTGGATTGGCGCTGGAAATCACTGTGCCCTGCACACGATTTAGTAGATCTTCGGTGCCAGTAATTTCGGTGTCAAAATTATCTCGAATTGCCTCCGCTGGAGCCATAACCTGGTTAGGCAAAATAGAGCCTGATTTACCCTGCATTTCGAGAAAACTCGACAATCTATGTCCTCCTTTAACCTGCTATATAATATCAAATTGACATAATAAATAGAAAATTTCAGGGATTTTAAGCGAGTGTTACAAGTACTTTTTTTGTTTATAAGCGCCTGCTAATACGCATAGTTTTAATGCATATAGAGTTTTATTGTACCAACTATTCTGTCGATTTTTCTTGATTTTTAATATATCTTTTGGTATACATATTTATCCAAAATATGAGTATATTGTTTGAAAAAAAGAGTAGTGTTTTTAAGAAGTTGAACAAGCTTCTCTATATAACGCTATTATTTTTTGTTTCTTTCGTTACAAAGTCATTCCGATTCTCATTTCTAAAATCATACGCAAAGAAAATACTTATGAAGTACACCGCGAAAACGGTGATGCTTTTTAAAGCGCCACCCACAATTCGATATTAGCTCCTAACGTAACTGTAGCGCATTGCTCTCAGTGACTACCGCTCGAAAAATCTCATGGGGTTTTTCGCAACTAGTTACGTATTTAATCAAAAATAGGAGAAATAAAATGAGTAACGCATCAGGAATAGCAACAGCAATCGTTCTAGGTGTAGGCGTTAGTTTGAGCGCCCTATACAACTATGGCACAAGCGATAATGTCGATATCACTGTTACTAGAACCGAAAGAGTAACATCTGGCTACGGTGAAGATGCCACTAGTAAATATATGGTGTCCACAACCCGCGACGATGATGGAGAGATTGAAGTATTCAGAAATACTGATTCTTGGTTGCGACTAAAGTTTCGATCAGCTGATTTGCAGGCACAACTTATAGAAGGAGAAAGCTATAATTGTGATGTTTATGGCTGGCGTTTTGGTCTATTCAGCATGTTCAGAAATATTGTGGCCTGTACTTCGAATGATAATGGACAAGTACAACTCTATACAACGAGTCCGCAACAAAATGGCTTGGGCTAAATCAATCCTTCTGTCTTAAAACTTGTGTACCCGTTTCGGGTCACAATAAGGTGATCGTGGATGACGATATCGAAAGGTTTCGCCGCTTCGATCACCTTGCGCGTCATGGTGATATCGGCATCGGACGGCGTAGCATCACCGCTGGGGTGATTGTGTACCATGATCAGCGCTGTAGCGCCAAGGTCGAGCGCGCGTTTGACAATTTCTCGCGGATAGGCTGGGGTGTGATCGACCGTGCCGGTTTGTTGCACTTCGTCGGCAATCACTTCATTGCGCTTGTTCAATAAAATAAGCCGGAATTGTTCCTTACTTTCATTTGCCATCGACGCTTGGCAATAATCTAAAAGCCGTTGCCATGATGTCAAAACAGGACGCCCCATCATATCTTGTTTTAAAAGCCGTAATCCCGCTGCACGGATCGCACGGATCGCTGTCGCGGTGTTTTGTGAAATACCTTGTACGCCAATCAAATCATTCAATGACGCATTCAACACACCATTCAAATCACCAAAACAGGCAATCAATGTTTTCGCGATTGGTTTTACATCTTTGCGCGGGATTGCCATGAATAATAAAAGTTCAAGCAATTCATAATCGGGAAGAGAGTCGGGCGCGTCTAAAAACCGCTGGCGTAACCGATCACGGTGACCAAGATGATGTGGTCTTTCTTTTTGCGCTTCACCCATAAGGTGGCCTTGTATAGCCCGCGGGTGACAGCGTAAAGATTTCAAATCCATCGTCTGTCACCGCCAATGTATGCTCATACTGCGCGCTTAATGAACGATCACGGGTCACCGCTGTCCACCCATCGGCAAGCAGCTTGGTTTGATATTTCCCTGCATTGATCATTGGCTCGATCGTAAAAAACATACCGGGCTCCAACACCACGCCTTGCCCAGGCTGTCCAAAATGAACAACAGAGGGCGGGGCATGAAAAGTGCGTCCTAAACCATGACCGCAAAAATCACGCACGACAGAAAAACGATTGGCATGCGCCAATTCCTGAATAGCGTACCCTACATCACCGAGTGTGTTTCCGGGTTTCACTTGTTCAATCCCAACCATCAAACAATCATAAGTCACGTCACAAAGCTTGCGCGCTTTCACCGGAATTTTGTCACCGACATAAAACATCCGTGATGTATCCCCATGCCAGCCATCCAAAATAACTGTCACATCAATATTGAGCACATCGCCCTCGCGTAATGATTTGTCCTCGGGGATACCGTGACACACAACATGGTTGATGGATGTGCAAATAGATTTAGGGAAGGGCACGCGTGTACTATCACCACCATAATTGAGCGGTGCCGGAATCGCCCCATTGCGCGTAATAAATTTATTGCACAGCTCGTCCAGCTCCTCGGTTGTTACCCCAGGCGCCACATGCTCGGTAATCATATCGAGGGTCTCCGCGGCGAGTTCCCCCGCTTTACGCATACCTTCAAAATCGCTCTCACTATGCAGTTCAATACCAGCGGGCGTAAAATTGTTCTGTGCTTGTGTCATCATGGCTTTACCATTATATAAATAGGCAACAGATTCAAGGAATTATCGTTTATGAATGACAAGATTTACACGGCGGCGCTGATTATTATCGGGGATGAAATTCTCTCTGGCCGCACGCACGACAAAAACACGCCATGGATAGCGGAGCAGCTCAATAAAATCGGTGTGCGCATGGCTGAGGTTCGTGTCATTGCCGATGATAAAGAAAAAATTGCGAGCACGGTCAATGAGCTTCGTGCTGTTCATGACTATGTTTTTACCACGGGTGGCATCGGTCCGACCCATGATGATATTACCGCAGAAAGTATCGCGCATGCGTTCGGTGTGGAATTAAAACTCCATGACGGCGCGTATCAAGAATTGCTCGGCTATTATAAAGACGAAAGTGAAATCACCGAAAGCCGTAAAAAGATGGCGTATATCCCAGAAGGAGCAGAGCTGATTGATAATCCTGTCAGTGGTGCGCCGGGCATTCAAATTGAAAATGTTTATATCTTTGCCGGTGTCCCGAAAATTATGCAGAGCATGTTTGATGCCGTCGCGCATACGTTGATGGGTGGCAAACCCGTTACCAGCAAATCCGTAACGGGCGATGTGCCAGAGAGCCTATTGGCCGACGGGTTGGGTGTCATTCAAGAAGATTACCCCGACATTGCCATTGGCTCTTACCCGCAATATCGTAACGGCGCCTTTGCTACTTGCGTCGTGCTCCGTGGGATTGATGAAGGGCAGCTCACAGCGGCCCAAGCCCTGATCGTTGATTTAATGAAGGATAAGGGAATTGAGAGCCCTGAAATCAGTTAAATATTGACATAATGATAGAGATTTGTTCATATACGTCATTGTAAAGTAAAAGCTGTGTAAAATTATGCCATTTTCTCATATTGATCATCAAAGAATAGATTCATCTGTTGCTGTGCAAATTAAGCAACTTCCCAATATTACAAGAGAAAAAGAGCAGCAAGCTTTCGCGCAGTATTTTTCTCCTGATTTAAAATCAGCATTTCACTTTGAGCGGATTAAAAAAAGAGTAATCGAGACTCATCTGAAATTAGTTTTAGGGATATCAAAAGGCAACGCTGATTTTTTTCAATCCGGCGTTGTTGCTCTTGATAGAGCGTTTCATACTTTTGATTTATCAAGAGGTTTTCGATTTGCGACTCACGCTAGAGCAGGAATTTATCAAGCGATTGGTACCACTCGTAGTAATAACCATGTTGTGAAGCAGCCTACTTCCGGTTATCCAAAATTTTTACAAAGTAATTTAGTAAGAATTGAAAAGAAGATTTCTGATCGTATGCATGTTGATCAAGGTGCAGAATTTGATGAAGCTGTTGCACAGGAAGTTATGGGTTATGCTATTTGTCCTTATGATGATATTTCAAAAGTAATCGATAGCGTACAGCAAGCGCGTGTTCTCAGGGTGCGGCATGCGTCCCTGAATCGAACTCTTGGGGGAGATGATGATGCAAGAGAGCACATTGATCTTTTGCCGGCAGAAGACGCAGAAGAAGACGATACGGTAGAATTGAATTTATCTGGCTCAGAATTCTTAGAAAAAGCACAACAGATATTTATAGATAAGGGTAAAGAAAAGCACTGGAATATTTTTGCACAGAGGCGCCTGTCTCTTGATGAGCCAACACTAGAAGACCTTGGAAAAGCTTATGGTGTTAGTCGAGAGAGAATTAGACAAATTGAGATAGAGGTATTTGAGCGGCTGCAACATATGGCTGAAATGTATCAAAGTAACGGCTCAATTGATATTTTGGGCAAAACTAAAAAACAGATAGAAAATGCAGCACGTAGAGCTGCTAAAAGAATAGCTGATAAAGCGGAACCACTGCCTTCTTAATAACATAATCAATTAACAGCTTTTTAACCTCCTTAGGATAGATTGGGGGCATGAAAATACTTCTTTTAACAATTTTATCTCTCATCATTTTCTCGTTGCCGGCAAAGGCGAATGAGAATACAAATCTTAACAATCTTGAGCTGTATGACAGCACGGACATTGTAAATATCAACTACACCCCTGTGACGGATAATCCGGTGATTTACAACAACCGTATCTATAAAGACAATAGCTTCCGCCGCGAAGATGAATGGGAAATGTATCTCACCAACAAATATAATCGCAACGATGATGTCAGTTCCGGTCTTTTCTTTGTTGGCTTTGAGACGGTGATCACAGATTAAATCTTCTAGCTGGCTTGATCCAGAGATGACGGTCTTCTCTCTTGAATCCCCTTATTGTCCTCTAATAGATGATCAAACATTGTTATTGGTGGGGCGTTAGGATCTCTCTCCTGTTTGTTTGTAGTGCCCGTTACGTGAACGGCAACATCAAGGTGCCGCTTTGCATATCCTCTCTCAACCATGAAGTTTGATGTTGCTTTTCTAACTACATCGACAACGTCAATCTTTTTGGCAGCTTCCATTTTATCATGTGTAAATAGCTCAACAAAATCGGCTTTTAATGAGATGTTCAAAGTGCGTTTTTCCCGCTCCATTCCTTGGATAAAACTTCTCGTCATAGGATCTACAGTTAGAGGTGTTTCGAAACGATGTTCAGGCTTCGAAGAGCTTTCAATTATTCCCGTATTTGAAAAATCTAACGCACTATTGACGGCCATCAGTGTGGTCGCGTCCATCTCTTCGCTACGCGCTTTTTTCCAAGCCGTTTTTAACTCTTCTGATAAATGTTCTTTAAGCTCGTTAGCTACAGAAAGTGCTTTCGATTGATATTTCTTTTCTAGTTGATTGATAGCAACATCAAGAGCTTTGTTTATAGGGTTTAAAAAATAAGTTTTAACAGGCCAAGTAACTCCAAAAGCTATAGCCTTTGGCGCTGTTAAAACTAAAAACTTTAAAGCTACCCCTGTCGCTTTTAAGCCGACTTTAGCGTATCGAATAAAAATATTATCAAGATTATTAAAATAGTCGACGACCGCTTTAGAAAAGCGCTTTGTTGGCTCTATAATCTTATCTTTAATGAATTTTTTTGCTGGATCGTAAAGTCTATTGACAA
>JBCDCD010000044.1:0-8814 GCA_039182445.1 Pseudomonadota bacterium
AACCTCTGAATCAAGGCCTTTACGATGAAATCGTACAGAATCACCAAGCTAATAAAGGTAATAGCGACTAAAACAAATGTTCTTAGTACTCTGTAAAAACTATTTTCTTCACTATGTCTGTTACTTTTTCAAATCAGCGCTATCTATCCATTTTTTTGGCCACCAGAAAAAACGTCTTACGTGCAAATAGTTTCGGATGGGCGTTTTAATAACGATTAAAAGGAAGCCAATTGATAGCAAGCACCAGACGGCAGGCCATTCATTGATATTATCAGTTGTTAAGGACGCGAGGAAAGGACCCATAACATAGTGATATATAGTAAAGCGCCATGAACCATATAGGAAGGGAAGTAACAAACCAACAAAGATATATGTTGGGTATCCACTTGCCATTCCTTGTGAAGGCAGGTTCATTTCTTGGAATGCATTACCCATAGCATTTGCCGGCACATCCCAAGCAATATGCCAATTACCGTCAACAGAGCATAACATTTCGCCGCATAAGGGGCGATCAGGGTGACATATCCCAGCCCAATCGAAAGGATAAACTTGAATAATCATAATAATGGTAGATACAAAACATAAAAAATATACGGGGAATTGTATTTTTTGTCTGACTATTTGCGGAACAAAATATAACGATATGGCATTAATAAAAAACGGTTGAAATGCGATGTGTAAATATCCAAGCAGTGTCGCGATCTGATTTTGTGGCAAGCCGCACTGATTTATAACTTTGTAAGTGTACGCTTGTAAAATTTCCATTGATGTAAAATAGGCAAGTGTCATCCATAATGCAGGATGCTCTTTTTTATACACTGCGTAAGCAGTACCTGCTACACCGACACAAGACAGAACTATTTACGCTTCTCCACTCCAACACATTGTAACTACTCCGGATAAGCTTTGATGAGATTTGTTTTTGTATTAGAAAAAACAGAGTCAGGAACAAACATATCAGCGATAAATTGGTTACTACCCTCGTGGTAACTATATTTTTCAAAGTCCATCACACTCTCTTCTTTTAAAACTTCTTCATCTATAAAAAAGTTGCCTGAGCATTGTTTGGGATCCCGTTTTAGTATTGCATAAGCAGCATCAGCAACAATTTCCGGTGTACGGCTCTTCTGAACATATTCTTCACCAAAGTTGTTTTTAATTGCCGCCGTCGCAATAATTGTCAAAGGCCACAAGGCATTGACGCCTATACCTTTATTCTCAAATTCTGCTGCCATACCCAAGACACAAAGTGACATCCCATATTTTGCAATTGCATATGCTGTATTGTTTTTGAACCATTTTGGTTGCATATCCAGAGGCGGAGATAAATTCAAAATATGTGGATGTGATGATTTTAAAAGATATGGAATCGCTTTTTTAGAACATAAAAATGTGCCGCGCGAATTGATATTATTCATTAAATCATAATGTTTAATATCAGTAGCCAAAGTATTTGTTAATGAAATCGCACTTGCGTTATTAATCAACACATCAATTCCACCAAATTTTTCGGCAGCGCTATCTATTGCAGTTTCAACCTGATCTTCAAAACGAATATCACACTTAATAGGAAAAGCTTTTCCGCCAGCTTGCTCTATCTGTTCTGCTGCCGTATAAATTGTGCCTTCCAAACCTGGACGCGCTTCTTCTGTCTTTGCAGCAATGACAATATTTGCGCCTTCTCTGGCAAACCTCAAGGCAATGGCTAGACCAATACCCCGACTTCCCCCAGATATAAAAAATGTTTTATTCGAAAAATTCACAATATTGCTGTCGTGCTTTTAAATCTTTGATGAGGCAATTTACCAGTTATCGAAGATATGATCTACAGCGTAGAGGATAAAATACAGTATTATTTCCTCAAACGATTAAGCCGCTTGGTCTTTCGCTACTTTGGCTTTGGGAAGATCCAATTTAATGTGCAGGTCTTTGAGTTGCTCCGGCGTGATATCGCTCGGTGCGGACATCATCGCATCTTCGTACTGACCGTTCATGACAAAGGCGTAAACCTCACGCAAGTTTGGCTCATCGGCCAAGAGCATAATGATACGGTCGATCCCCGGGGCGATACCACCGTGCGGCGGGGCACCAAAACGGAACGCATTGAGCATGCCGCCAAATTTATCTTCGAGCACGGATTTATCATAGCCAGCAAGACCAAAAGCCTTTTCCATGATTTCGGCCTTATGATTTCGGATCGCGCCCGAGGCCAATTCAAACCCATTACAGACAAGATCATATTGATAAGCAAGAATGTCTTCGGGATCTTTATTCTCCAGATCATCCATGCCGCCTTGGGGCATGGAGAATGGGTTGTGAGAGAAATCAATTTGACCCGTTGCTTCATCACGTTCATACATCGGGTAATCGACAATCCAGCAGAATTTAAACAAGCCGCTTTCACGTGCGGCTTCGTGCCCTTCCGGTAGCGCATCACAAATCGCGTCTCGCGCACGCCCCGCAAAGGTCGCCGCCGCGTGTTCCTTATTACAAACAAAGAAGACAGCATCGCCATCTTGTGCGCCCGTGGCTTCGCGCAATTTATCTTGCGCGAGTTCAGGAATGAATTTCGCAATCGGACCAGCGCCAGCGCCGTCCTTAAACAACACATAGCCGAGACCCGGCGCGCCTTCACCCTGTGCCCAGCTATTGAGTTTATCAAAGAAGCTGCGTGGCTCGCCCGCAACATTTGGTGCCTTGATCGCGCGGACAACGCCGCCCTTTTCAATCACGCCTTTGAAGGCCTTAAATTCGACATCCTCACGCGCAAACACGTCGGTGACATCGGTAATCTCGAGCGGGTTGCGCAAGTCTGGCTTGTCCGAGCCATACTTGAGCATCGCGTCTTTATATTTGATGTGTGGGAATGGCGCTTGGGTGACCGTGTGCGGCGTTCCGGTAAAGTCATTAAATTCTTCAAACACGCCGCCAATCACATTTTCGATCAGCGTGAAAATTTCTTCCTGTGTAACAAACGACATTTCAAGGTCAAGTTGGTAGAATTCGGCCAAGCGATCGGCGCGGCCATCTTCATCACGGAAACACGGCGCAATTTGGAAATACCGATCAAAGCCAGAAACCATCAGCATTTGTTTAAATTGCTGCGGTGCTTGTGGCAGGGCGTAAAATTTCCCCGGATGCAAACGGGAAGGCACAAGATAGTCACGGGCGCCTTCCGGTGAGCTTGCGGTTAAAATTGGTGTTTGGAATTCCTGAAAATTCTGTTCAGTCATGCGGCGGCGGATCGAAGCAATTACGCTGTTGCGCAGACGAATATTTTTTTGCATTTTTTCGCGGCGTAAATCGAGGAAGCGATATTTAAGGCGGATATCTTCGCCCGCACCGTCATCTTCGGCAACCTGAAACGGAATAACATCGGCAGGTCCTTGGAGTTCGACCTTATCAATATAGAGTTCCACATCGCCCGTCGGCATGTTCGGGTTTTGTGTTTCCCCCGGACGGGCACGCACATCCCCTTCGACGGTAATCACGCTTTCGACGCGGAATTTTTCAATATCTTTTAAAAGCGGCGAGCCTTCATCGACCACACATTGGGTCAGGCCGTGCGTATCGCGCAAATCAATGAATAACACCCCGCCATGGTCACGCATACGGTGAATCCAACCAGAAAGCTTAACGGTTTCGCCGATATTCTCAGCGCGCAGGGCGGCACAATTATGGGTACGGAACGGATGGGTCATGATGTTGCTAAAACTCCTGTTATTTCAGGGAGTTTATAGCGATTTTAGTCCCGCATGGGAAGGGGGAATTTAGACCATTGCCAATTGGTCGCATGTGCGCAAATACGCATCAAGCGCTGCACCACTCTTTGCTGGATCAATTTCATAACCAATATTGTAAGCATCACTCGTAATAGGAAGCCTATCATTTAAGCCAACATAAGAAGACGATTGAAACTCATCGCCTAACATCTTGAAAACTTCGGCTGAACGTATCGTGACTATTTCACTCTCAGCAACTTCATCGGAAAATGTAATGGTTGCGTAATAATCGGTTGTAGACGCGGCAATAAAAGCTTCAGTATCATCTTCAATGAGTTCTACTTCGGAGCCGTCAGCCCCTAAAAAACCTGTTAGCGTGTCACGAATACATTGAAATGTTGTTTGATATGCACCAGCATCATATCGCTCAGGACTCTCTAAAACATCATATAAATCAACGGGATCGGCTGTTGCTGCTTGTGCAGCCATCACTAAACCAGCAGCAGCGAGAGTAAATTGTTTCATTGTTACACACCTTACAAATTATAATTTTTCGATTTTATATCGTAATTATTTACATAAATCAATAGTTTTTTAAATAGTTGATTCAATTTGTTTTTCACCGCCAAAGCGTGTAGATAGGCTGAATGATCATACAATCTACGCAAGAATTGAGCGATATTTGCGCCAAATTGGCCAAAAAACCCTATATCACCATCGATACCGAGTTTTTACGCGATAAAACCTATTTTTCCAAGCTCTGTCTGGTGCAATTGGCAGCAGAGGATGTTGATCCGGTCGCGATTGACCCAGTCGGCACCGATGTGGATTTGGCCCCTCTTTTTCAACTGTTACAAAATAAAAAGGTGGTGAAAGTCTTTCACGCGGCGCGGCAGGATTTAGAAATTTTCTACCAGCTAACTGATAAAGTCCCAACGCCGATTTTCGACACACAAGTTGCCGCTATGGTATGTGGTTATGGTGATTCTATTTCCTACGCCAAATTGGTTGGTGATATTACCGACACACAACTCGCAAAGACATCACAATTTACTGATTGGTCGAAACGCCCTTTATCCAAAAAGCAACTTTCTTATGCCTTGGGGGATGTCACGCATTTGCGCGATGTGTATGAATATCTTTCCGAGCGTTTGCACAAACAAAAACGGTTAAAATGGGTGGAAGAAGAAATGGCGATTCTGACTAACCCCAAAACATATGAGATCGCGCCGCAAGAGGTGTGGCAACGGATTAAAATTCGCAGTGATAAACCACGCACGCTCGCGATCTTGCGTGAGCTTGCCGCCTGGAGGGAAAATCTAGCGGTGAAAAAAGATTTACCACGCAATCGTATTGTTAAGGATGACGTGCTCGCCGGTATTGCGCTGTATGAACCAAAAACGAAAGAGGCGTTGCAGCGTATACGTGGTATCCCTGCCCCAATTGCCAAAGGGCGTGACACCAAAACCATTCTGGATCTGATTCAAAAAGCGCTTAAGTCGCCAGAAAAATCATGGCCTAAGATTGAAGCGGGAAAACCCTTTCCAAAAGAGCTCAGCCCTTCTTTGGAGATGATGAAGTTGTTGCTAAAAATTAATGCGTCCGAGAATGATGTTGTGCCTAAGTTGATTGCGTCGCCGAAAGATTTAGAAAAAATTGTCCTGAATGATAAAGCGGATGTTATTGCGCTCAAAGGATGGCGTCATGAGTTGTTTGGTAAAGAAGCGCTACTTTTGAAAAAAGGGAAAATCGCCCTCACGATTGAGAAGAACAAAATTAAAAAGATAAGCATTTAATTAACATAATTAAATGCTTATCTTTTTATCTCAAGTAAGAGAAAAACCATGCCTAAAGAAGTTATTTTATCGTCTTTTTTCACAATATCGGCAAACACAGGTGAGCCGGTTGGCTCCTTTAAGGAATCATTAATACCCGATCTACCATCTGGCATTGTTCAGCCTGAAAATTGCCAACAGGCACCTGTAGATTTAGTGGATAGTTGGCTTTCAAAAATGGATTTTATTAGCCCTGCCGATGCAAAGGAAATGAAAAGGATGGCTGAGGATGCATATAACAGACATGTAGAAGGAAAAGACTTATCAATTCCCGATAAACTTTTTATTATTGCGGTAATTACAGGTTCGGAACTAACAAAAAAAGAGTTGGGAAAAAATTGTAAATTTAATAAATCTGCCGTCAGTTAAAAATGCCTAAACTTTTTATCCTTCGTCATGCACAAGCAGAAAGCGGTTATTCCATCAAAGATTTTGACCGCGCGCTCACCGATCACGGCATAGAGCAAGCAAAGGACATTGGAGAATTTATTCAAGATATTGATATTGCGCTCTGTTCCAGCGCCAAACGTACGCAGATGACATTAGATAACGCAATTGAGGGCGGCGAGCCACCACGATCAATAAAGATATTAGATGATCTCTATAACGCCTCTTCCGATGAATTGTTACGCTCCATTCAATCCGTAGAAGGCAACAATATTCTTATTGTCGCGCATAATCCTGGCATTCATATGCTGGCGCATGATCTGGCGAATAAATCAAAACAATCCAGTTACCTTGAGTCTCTCTCGATGAGTTATCCACCTGCGACACTGACAATTTTAAATTGTGACATCGATCATTGGAGTGCGTTAAGCGCCAACGAGAATGAAGTGGTCGATTACATTCTTTCTAGAGGGAATCCTCATTCCGGTGCATAATATCGCGGATAAAGGGCACCGTAATATTTCTTTTTTCAATCATGGCCTGGCGATCAATTTGATCAGCGAGATTACGTACCGCTTCAAAGGAGCGTTCAATGCGCGGTATAATATAATGAAGTACTTCAGCGCTGAGTGCAATTTGTCGGTCATTGAATGTTTTGACCAGAATCGCCATTAGCAAATCCTCATCCGGTTCGCGGATCGCAACATTAGGCGCCGCGCGCAAACGTGATGCCAAATCTTTCACTTCAAAATCATGGCGGATCGGTGGTTCATCCATTGTGAGAAGAAAACTTTTTTTCTCTTCTTTGAAAATATTATAGAGATGAAAAAGCCCAGTTTCCGTCACCTTATTGCCGATCAACTCATCGGCATCTTCGATAATAATGTGATCTGCCATATCGGCAATATCGCGCACCGTATCAAATTGTAAGGAAGATGCTTTTACGCACACAGCCGCTGATTTTTCGGCCCACACCGCGCCCAAATGAGTCTTACCACTCGCCACCGGGCCGTATAGAACCAAACAAGGAGCGGGCCATTCCGGCCATAGATCGATCCACGCAACGGCATCACGATTACTATCGGTCACCAAAAAATCATCGCGCCCCAGCGCGTTGCGCTGACCCAGATCAAGTAAAATTTGCTGCGGGAGTTGTTGCGGCATAATAAGTATCTATGCCTTTTTCTTTTTGGGTTTTTCTTTTTTAGCGGGCGCTTTTTTATAGAGTGGCGTCTTTTTATACTGGATGATCGCAAAACTGGCGAGAACACCAATCACCGCAGCAACCGGTACCGCAAGCAACATACCCAAAATACCAAACAAGCTACCCCCCGCCATCAAGGCAAAGAGAATCCAAAGCGGGTGCAAACCAACACTGTCGCCCAATAATTTGGGCGATAATATATTGCCTTCAACGATTTGCCCGACAATAAAGATAGCGGCAATGATACCGACATAAGAGAGCTCACCTGATTGAAACCAGGCAACCGCGACACTGACAACCAGACCAAGTGTCGAACCCACAAGCGGAATGATCGAGAGAATACCTGCGGTAATACCAATGAGGAAACCGTAATTAAGCCCTGCTATAGTTAATGCAATGGCGTAGATCAACCCTAATAAGAATGCGACCGTCAGCTGCCCCCGAATAAAGCCTGCCAGTTTAAGATCAATTTGTTTTAAAATATCCTTAATCATCTTTTCGTGTTGTCTTGGAATTAAATCTTCTACCCAACCCGTAATTGCCGGCCATTCTTTCATCATAAAGAATGACACAAGGGGTGTTAGCACAAGAATAGTGAGTGTGTTTAAGACAGCTTTACCACCCGCCGCCAAACCACCAGCGACGCCGCTTGAAAAGCTTAAGATACTCGCAACATTGCTTTTCAGAAATTCTTGTGCATCAACAATATATTGTTCTCCAAATTTTTCCTCAAGCCATGCCAAGTGCGGCTGTACCCATTCAAAAAACTTTTCATTATATTCTGGCATTCTTTCAATAAGCTCTGCGCTTTCTTTTGCCAAGATCGGTGTTATGACTGCAATGACAGCAATCAACGCGAGATAAAAAATAACCGTTATGATGAGTGATGCCGTCGTGCGTTTAATTCCTTTGGTCGAAAAACTTTTGACCAGCGGATTTAAAAGATAGGCAATAACAATACCCAAAACAAATGGGGTCAAAATATCGTTAAAGAGCCAAACGAATCCAAGAAAGAGGGTAAGAACGCCTGCCCAAAAAAGAAAATAAGTGCGCGTGGTTACGGCCATGATTATCGTATCCTTGTAATTGTATATAAGGGTGGCTGCCCATAAGAGGCAGCGAATTGTTGCGGCGCTTGTAAATTCACGCGCATTTGTCGCATATTTTGCGCCAATGTAATTTCATCGCCGCGATAACTAATATCAACAACAGCATTGCGCGCTGACATGGATTTAATCATCAACGCCGATACGCCACGTGTTTTTTCAATCGCGCGCTTCATATCAATCCAATCACGCACCGAAGAAAAGTTAAGCTGGGCCGTTAAACTGCGAGAGGGCCCTGTAATCGGTGCTTCTTTTTTAGGCTCCGGTGGTTTTTGTGCCGTTTGTGTTGGCAGCGATAATTGATTTTCAACCATGATTTTTGATTTTTTCACAACACGTGTGAAGAGATCTTCAGGCTGCTCACCCGGGTAGGCTGGTACATCCATTTGTCGAATAAAGCGCGCTCCATTTGGCAATGCTTCGTAAACAGAAATAATAACGTTTTGATTGCGAGACTGTGCCGCTTGTGGATCGGTAATAATGATCAGTGCTTTTTTCGCCTGATATTTGTCCTTCAAACGTGTAAGGCGGAAATAATCATAGTTTAAAACTTCATCATC
>JBCDCD010000045.1:0-8604 GCA_039182445.1 Pseudomonadota bacterium
GCGGCTCTTAATTCCCACTGTGGCGCAGGCGTTTTTGATGTCTTTTTAGGAGTCGATGTTCTTTTCTTAGACGCTGAGGTGGTTTTTTGCGATGGCTTATTCGCGGCTTCTTTCTTCAAACGTTGAATTTCTTTTTGCAGCGCAGCAACCGTTTCATTGAGTTTTTCAATATCTGCGTTTTCGGGTTTTACAGGTTGCTGGCCAAGCTTTGTCTCAATACCTTCAATCTGTGTTTCAATCGTTTGTAATCGATCTGTTATGTCCGTTAAGTCAGAATTTGTAATAGCTGCTGTTGTTTCTTGAAGAACTACAGATTCCTCTTCTGCCTCCGTCACAGTCTCTTGCATTTCAACAATTGCTGTTTCCTCTCTAAGCACTTCTTCTTCTGCGGCCTCTTCTTCAACATTAGCAGCAACATCAATTCCGGGAAGGCTAACATCTGCCTCAAGAGCCTCTGCAGCTGAATTCTCTGTACTCGTATCATCGAGAGACGTTTCAGTGATCGGCGCAATCGTTTCAATACCATCAGCAACAGGATCGCCGAGGCCAGCGCTTTCTTCTGAGCTCTCAATAGGTGAAATAACAGCCGCATTATCTTGTAGGGCTGGCGCTTCATCAGCCGTCGCCCTATTCACAGCGGCTTGTGCCTCTTCACCCATTATATCTGCTTTTAACCCTACATTCTGATCAAAATTTTTCTGGAGAAGAATTTCTTCATCATTGATGGTTTCCGCAACAATAGGCGCTGGCATGGGCGGCGCTTCTTTAATCGTGGTTGCAATTTTTTCAATCTGAGTCGGATCTTCTAGAATGCCAGGGACAGAATCTTGGTCTTGTTGCATCGGCTCTGCTTTGATTTCAACCGTCTCTACCTGGTTTTCACCAAAAACAACGCCCTCCGAAGCCCCTTGCATCTTTACCGATGATCGGAACATGTTGTTAACCATTTCTGGTTTCGATGTCATTACCTGAAAAACCATGACACCAGCACCGACAACCAATGCACCAATAATAACAATTGTATTAAAGCTTAAATTGGTCGAAAAACCTTTCTTCTTGTCTGCGACTAGACTAGAGCCATCAAACTCGCCATCACCTTCTTCATCGCCCCACTCGTCATCATCGCCATACTCATCAGCAAATTCTTCTTCTAAAGCTTCTTCTTCATCAATATCGATTTCACCAAACTCTTCTTCAAAAGCGGCATCTTCGTCATCAAAAAACTGATCATCAAACTTATTATCGTCGTTCATTACTTGCTTCCTTTAATTACCGGAAATAGGAACGATATCACCAAAATTGCCGGTATTCATACGCTGTTCTTGTAAAGCACGCCATCGCGCCAAAGATTCAGCTTGCGCTGCACTGTTTCGTTCTGAGTCTCTCAGACGATTAACATTAGGCCTATCGATTACAGGCTCAACAAACAAGATTCCAATGGGTGTTCCAGGGGCTACCTCCAACAATTGTTCGGTATTATTGGCAATATCCTCATAAGTGTCTGCAAACCTTTCACCAGCCTCTGAAACACCGGAGGCAAAGGCTTCACCAACGTCTATATCTTCCGTTGAACTTGTTTCGGTTACGGTATCACCTGTCACGGAAAGTGTCGTTTGACCACTGCGGGCTAATGCATCCGCAAACCCTTCAACGAATTCTGCCGCAGCTGGCAAGATAACACGAGTCAAATAACGCCGATCAATATTGGTCACCACGCCAGGCAATGTTGTCTTTGTATCAAGCGCAACGGCTTCGGCCCTGTAGTCCACACCATCCAAAACGAATGTATCAAAGTTTAAAACAAGGTAATTGTACGTGACGTCAAATGTGCCAATAGCACGAGCGCCCTGTAATGGACCAGAGACAATCTGCGCAAGAACAGGCCCCGGCGCATCAGTGCTGACAGCTGTCAAAATTTGAGCATATTCGATTGAACCCGCAGGCAATATGATTGCGTAATCTTCCTCTTCTTCTTCCGTAAGCTCCTCGGACAAAGCTTGTGCTTCCATAAGCTCTGCTTCCAACCTTGCTTGCTCTTGCTGCTGTAATTGTTCTAGGTAACTTAAAGAAGCAATATTAACAGTCTGTGAACCGCGTATCTCTTGGTTCGACAAAATAGACCCCATCTGAGCCGACATCGCTTCAGCCAAAGCATTAACAGCGGGTGTTTTTGTGTCGGGTGGTGGTGGTGGTGGCTCCACCTCAGGTTCAATCTGAGGCTCCATTTGCTGTTCCTTAATACGGCGTTCTTGCATGCGACGCCAGCGCTCAAGAGGATCTTCACGATCTTCTTCTTCAATCTGGAGACCAATTGTGCCTTTGGGCGGCTCAACCGGCATCGGCACCGCGCTCTCTCCAGTTCTTTGTGCATCTTCAACGCGGCGCGTGTTTTCTTCTTCAATCGCCTGACGCATTGATTCAGAAATCTCAGAACTGCCCGGGGCTTCACTCACATCGCGCGCACCGCGCATTTTTGACACATCAACAGGATCGGATTTACCTCCAAAGAGGATGATTCCGCCTACAAGAAAAGCAAGACCCAGCAGAATAACACCAATCTTAACCAATGGGTTATTGCGCCACAAATCGCCTAAAGTATTTGTATCATCATTGAGATCATCGAATCCGCCATCAGCGAAATCGTCATCATCAAAAGCATCATCTATATCATCATCACTCATCGAAAAAATTCCTGTAAGGTGAGAGACTGGCACGCTCAAAGCTGCCGCTGTCAGAGAATAATAGAACGGGCGCATCAGCCAACACATAAACATTCATGCCATCGGCAGAAGAAACAGATTGCTCCCACCCAGGTGACAACAATGTAAGTGGTGAACGCACATAAGTCATATTGTTCAATCTATAAGCCGTTGTACGGCCATCAACACCAGAAACAGCAAGCTTTTCAGCGCGATCGGGAATCACGCCATCCAAGATTGACATGATTGTACCGTTCCCCGCAACGCGTTCAATTCCACCTTGTATAAGCTGCGCTTCAGCAAAAGGACCATATTCAGGGATCCGTGCATCAATACGATATTGAACACGATCATCCACTGTTTCCAAACGAATAGTGACGGGCGTCTTTAATGTCAAAAGGCGCATTGATATGTTGCCGTATGCTGAATTCCCCAGCGGCATAATACGAACAATGTGACCGCCTTCCTCGGGCTCTGTCACCTCAAAATTACCAGCCCAGCTAATATCTTGTATCGGCCAAGGCGCGCCTGTTATATCGAGCATGTTGAGTGTCGTAATATACCCTGTCGATGTGCTGATAACCATCGGCTCCACACCGGGGTCCAATGATATTGTCTGCACATTAATTTGCGGCGTCGGTACGCCTTTCAACGGTTCTTCAATCGCTTTTTGCGTGTCTTCATAAGCTCCTAAAAGACTACGAATATTATCCGGCTGTAATGGAAACATACCAGTGATAGCGGCGTCAAAAGCTTCGCGCCGTATTTCTGCTTCAAGCTCTTCTGGTGTTTGCCCTTCCAGATCACCAACATCTATACGGGTGTTAATATCGCGCGCAGCAACCCCATCAAAACCCTGTGTTTCCAGACGAAACTGAACATCAGAGATCGCTGGCAGCGCATCATCACGAGGCTCTTCCTCTTGCTTGGTTAAATTCGGCATCGTTTCCATGATTTCACCAAGCGCTTTATCAAACAAGCTACCATCACTCTCTTCCGCCGCGGGCAGGGCGGTTTCCTCCTCCTCAGCTGCTACGGCCTCTTCCTCTATCGCTGGCAAGCTTTCATTACCTGGACTTGGCGGCGGCGTCTCATCACCCACTATCTCACCGAGATAACTATCAAGGCTCACGGGCTCATCCTCTTGCGCTTGCGCGATCACCGGATAGAACGCAACAAGCGCCAAAAGGCCGATATAAGCTGTTTTTTTTCGTATTTTAGTCACTCTTTACTTCTTTAAAATTATGAACCAGGCACTGCAATCCATTGAGCAATCCCGATACCATTGGGGCTTTCAAGCCGCGGAACACGTACAACAACAATAGTCACAATCCATCGCGCATCACGCTTTTGCGCCCCCGACTGGAATGTCAGCACCATCGGAATCTGCACCACCCATTGATATTGACCATCAACAACACCTTCGGATTGCAAGACCGGCGCACCACTCGGAGCCGCTGACATCACTTGTGAATTCTCTTCAATCGATTCAATAATCCGTGCTTGCTGCAAGGCCGTTGTAAAACTCTCCCAACCACGGCGTGTAAAGTTTCTTGAAGCCTCCTGTAAACGGCGGCGATAATCATTAAAGCCAAACGTCATCACCTCAGTTGCCGCTTGCGCCACCCAAGACATCAGGGCCGGATTACTCAAATTCGGCTGCGTCAGAGCCACCATTGGGATAAGGCGACCATCTTCGGTTGTCGCAAAATAGCGATTTTCTGGCTGGTGAACCTTGATCACAAAGAACATCGCGCCAATAAGGCCAATAATGATAACGCTTTGAATAACCGCCACTCTTAAGGCCAAACGATAGCCATCACGATAATACTCATTACGCAAAATAACCTTGCCGAGACCGCTCATATCGGCATTTTCAGTCTTGCTGCGCATTACCTTGTCCGGCTTGCCTCGCCGAGGCCCCCCATCTGCTGTACCGGCTTTGTTTTTTGTGTTGTCTTTACTGGCCATACTGATTTGAAATAAATTAAGAGTAAATAACTGATCTTCTATAAACTTTTATCAGAATCACAGCACAATAACTATAATAATCTATTCATTTGACCACAAGCAAAGCCAACATCACAAACTTTGATTTTTCGCCCCAAAAGGGATGGGTACTGTTTCGTGCTTTTCGACTTTTAAATGTGCTAAAATTAAAAAAGACGTGTATTTTTATTAAGTTAGGAATAATCCGAAAGGATTATTCTGTATGTAGGGGCATCATTTTTCATGCAAGGCATGGCAAAAAAAACATTTGAAAACAGTTGCTTAGAAGAAAAAAGCCAAAAGAATACTTTTATCGCTTTGGTCTTTTTGTTTGTTTTTGCCTTTTCTCAACCCGCCATGTCTCAGCCTATCAATGTAAATTTTAACGCTATAGACACCCTCCGAGAGCTGGATGCAGGAAATCTTTCCCTCAATCAAGCCGCAGAGCAGTTTAGTAATGTTTCTGGCTTAACGGAAAACGCGGCCAGAGATCTGATTGGCCAATTGGATACAAGCCAATTCGTTAATCTTAATACCGGGGCGGATATTCTCAATGGCTTCCTACGTCAAAACAGCCAGCTCAACTTAAATAGTGTCACAGACGTGGTCGATATGGTGCAGGCGCTAGAAAGCGGTAATTTTATCGACTCCGTTGCGCAAGATTTCCTAAGTGATGTTGCGCTTGGCAATCTGCCAGTCGATATTGATCTACGCGGTCTTGATAGTCTTGATTTGGAACGACTGGTATCCTTCGACGCTTTAGATGCGCTGCAACAAATTAATCTGGGGAATTTACCCATCGGGGAGATAGATCAGATTATAGAAGATTTTAGCAACATTACAGGACTTGCAGAGACAGCCGTTGAAGACTTGCTTGGAAGCTTAGATGTCCTTGATAGTCTGAACATTAATAATCTTGTCAATCTTGAAACCGCTGCCGATGTTCTCAATGGCTTCATCGGAGAGAATAGCTTTTTGAACGAAGCAAATATTGGACAAGTCCTCGACATTGTTGATGCCTTAGAAAGCGGTCAAGTATTGCAAGAATTTGCACAAAATCTTATTAGTGACGTAGCGAACGGCGTTATTCCTATTGATATTGGTGAAGCATTAAGTCAATTAGACTTGGGACAATTTCAAGATGTATTGGATGTCGCAAACGTCTTACAAGATTTAGATGTTCTCAATCAGATTCAAGGTCTGCTTGACTTGGATGCACCAGAGTTAGCCGCAGCATTGCTTGGAGATGTAGCGTCACTGCTACTCTCACCAGACGCAATCGCCGATCTTGGGGTTGATGCGATAGCAGAAAGTTTATCTGAAGCCATCGACAGCATTGCGCCTGGTTTAACAGACGCTCTCGAAAGTATTTTTGGTCAAGGGGCTGTTGGCGCTATTTTGGGAGGTGCCCTTGCTGGCCTTGGGGGCGAATGTTCTGCCATTTGTAGCCTTCCTGAGGTATGTGGTAACTGCCCAGCAGAAATAACCGAAAATCACGTTGAAATTCGTACCCACGAAACAGCCGAATTTGAAGCGTACCGTATATGGTTTGTAAATGACTACTTCACAGAGAATTTGCAAAGAGCAATGGGGCTAATGGCATCGCAACTATCAACAACATTGATGCAGCAAGTGCAAATCATTGGTTCTTTCTTTGATGCCAAACACCAATTGGAATCACAGCGTCTTTTCCAAACATTAACTGCGCAAGCCCATAAAGATTACCACCCGAGCGAAGCTCTTTGCAGCTTCGGTACAAATACGCGCTATCTTGCCCACTCAAAACGCCGTTCTGATATGGGTAAAGTCGCTTTTTCTCGCCGCATGATGCAACGACAAATGAATCAGGCCGATGGACTTTCCGAAGATAACGACCGCAGTGATATGCGAAGCCGTATTGATGATTTTATTGAAAAGTTTTGTGATGAGCGTAGTGGCGGCAGAGATGAAGATGGTATCATCACCATGGCAATTCTTTGCGGTGGATCGTCTCCCGATGCAGATCAAATCAACGCCGACATAAACTACACACAAACGATTGAAAATAAACTCACTCTCGACGCTGAATTTGCAACAGCTGAAGAAGGAGAAGAGCACACCAATGACGAAGAGAGTGTGTTTGCTTTAAGCGCTAATCTGTTCGCGCATGATACTATGCCCGATATGGATGCCGATCTACTATCAATGGGTGCGGGAGGTAATCCAACAGACCTTGCGATGCTTTATCTCGACCTTCGGTCCATGGCGGCCAAAAGAAGTGTCGCGCAAAACTCTTTCGCAGCGATTACATCCATGCGCGTCAGCGGCGATCCCAGTGCCGGACCCTTCTTAAAAGCAATATTGGCCGAAATGGGCGTGGATGAAGATCAGATCAATCAAAAACTAGGGGAAGATCCAAGCCAATTCGCTCAAGAAGAAGTAATGATGAAACTTCTTTACCAAGACCCAACGTTCTATATCAACCTGTATGATAAACCGGCAAATATTGAGCGCATGAATACCGCCATGCTCGCTCTCGAAATTGTTCAAGATCGTAATATTTATGAAAGCCTTCTACGTAGTGAAGCAACACTTGCCACATTGATTGAAACACTTCTGTTAAAAGACCAACGTCGCCTAGAAGGCAAATTTAACAGACTCAATATCGCTGACAGAGAGAGGCCCTGGTAACATGATACGCCCTCTTTTTCTTACTTTGATTTTATCTTCGGCTTTCTTTACTTCTCCTGCAGCCGGACAAGGTTCAGTGGAAACAGTAACTGGAAATTATGGTTATACGCAATATCGCTATTCTGGAGGGAATGCGCAAGTAATTGATGCTTCAAACGCGACATTCGTCCAACAAAATAGAGACGGCTTAAACCCATACCCCTTCAGAGTCTCAAACGCAAGACCAGGGTTGGTCATAAGCGGTGGAACAATTGCAGGTGAAGTCTCTCAAACAGAAGCGTGGAGACCGTTATATAATCGGGGAAATTCAACGGGGATGCTCATTGAGAATGTCCCTAATGTTGTTATCAGTAACTGGCGAATAGATGGGGCTTGGGATGCTATTCGCCCGCGCGGCTCTGATAATTTTGTCATCGAAAATACACGTATCACCAATGTTCGGGATGACGCAGTAGAAAATGACGATGGCACAAACGGTACTATTCGGAATTCCATTTTTGATGGTGTATTCGTGGGAATCAGCCTAGCTGATGAAGGAACACCCAGTAGCGCAAGAAATAATCTCGTAACACTAGATAACGTCGCGATTAGAATGCAAAATTTTCTTTATGATCATAATGGCCCTCCCAGAATGACGCATCAATCCCCCTTTAAAGTAACAGATAGAAGCCCTAGGCTTCTCGTCAATAATTCTATTATCGCCATTCAAAACCCCAACCATGCAGGTTTTTCACGTCTCCAAACAGCGTGGAATAAAATGATAGGCGGATCTGGCAATGTTTACTTAAATCTTTCTGATACTCCATTACCGTCAAACTATCCTAGACCACCAAGCTCAGGATGGACTGTTTTGCAAGGGCAAGAAGCAAGAGATTATTGGCAAGAAAATGTTGGTACGGCTGTAAACTCTACCCCTATCGGCGGTGGGCCAGTAGCTGCTTTCGTTCCTCAAATATCAGATACACAAGGTCAAGACATCTTGACCGATCTTTTACAAACACAAAACTTTGACGATGCCGTTGAAGGGTTAGCAAGCGTAAGTGATTTATCAATACCGGAAGCGGAAGAGCTTTTGAATTCCATCATAGAAATTCCTGATTTGAATCTGTCCTCAGGCGGACAATTATTGGATGGCTTTATTGAAGGGAGACTTGATGTATCTGAATTGGGAACCATCGTCGATACACTCGATGGTATACAAGAGACTCTCAACGACCCTGAAATCCTCAATACACTTATTGGAAAC
>JBCDCD010000046.1:0-8444 GCA_039182445.1 Pseudomonadota bacterium
GCATCGACTTCAGGCTTACGGATCTCAACAATGTTCAACGCAACATCATTGCCCGCACGCTTTGAAAGTTCTTTACGAAGATTTTCAATATCCGCACCTTTTTTCCCGATGATCACACCAGGACGTGCTGTGTACACAGTCACACGCGTGTTCTTCGCGGCACGCTCAATCACGACCTTTGAAATACCAGCAGCTTTCAATTTTTCCTGCACGTATTTGCGCAATTCCAAATCTTGCACCAGCTTATCGGCGTAATTGCGATCATCAAACCAGCGGGAGTCCCATGTGCGGTTGATGCCGACGCGTATACCTATTGGATTAACCTTCTGACCCATTGTTCATATGCTCCTATTTATCTTTCTTTGCAGTCGACTTCTTTGCGGCTGCCTTTTTTGTTGTCTTCTTCGCACCAGTTTTCTTTGCCGCAGTCTTTTTCTCTGCTTTTTTGGCTGGTGCTTTCTTCGCTGTTTCCTTTTTAGCCGCTGCTTTCTTCGCAGGCGCCTTCTTCGCTGTTTCTTTCTTAGCTTCTTCTTTCGGCGCAGACTTTGTGACGTCGATATCTGTCTTGATCACTTCTGCTTTGCCTTCAGGCTTCTTCGCTGCTGCTTTTTTCGCAGGCGTTTTCTTCTTACCCTTCGCATCGTCTTCACGCTCACGCACAACGATAGTCAGACGAGAAAACGGCTTCAAAATTCTTGCAGCACGGCCACGGGCACGAGCACGGAAACGCTTCATTACGATTGACTTACCGCTGTAAGCTTCTGCGACATAAAGACGGTCAATGTCCAAACCGTGATTAGTCTCAGCATTCGCAATCGCGCTCTGAAGAACTTTACGCACATCTTCAGAAATACGGCGTGGGTTGAATTCTAAATCAACCAATGCTTTACCGGCATCTTTACCACGAATTGTTTGCGCAACGAGGTCAAGCTTTTGCGGTGACGTCTTGATATATTTCGCCATCGCCATTGCTTCGTTATCGGCAATCCGTCTTTTATTTGCTTGTTGTCCCATGGTTTTATTCCTTACCTAAAACTCTTATTTACCGGCCTTTTTATCGGCTTGGTGACCATTATATGTGCGTGTTGGTGCAAACTCGCCCAATTTGTGACCGATCATGTTGTCGGTTACCAAAACAGGAACGAACTTGTTACCGTTGTGAACGCCAAATGTGATCCCTACCATCTGTGGCAAAATCGTTGAACGACGTGACCATGTCTTGACAACACCTTTAATCGCACCTTCACGATGTTGCTCCACCTTCTTGAGAAGATGACGATCAACAAACGGTCCTTTCCAAACACTACGAGCCATAATTTATTTCCTTACTTCCTTATAAATTTTTTCCCGGTACCCAAGTACCAGCAGTTCTATCAGTATTTTCCACAACGCCTGCTTTGTTATTAGCGGTAGCAAATTCATGGGCTTGATCGGCATCATCACCATAGTCTTCATCATCAACTAGCATGTCCTCAATATCACCTTCATGCACACCTGCTGCCAAGTAACTCTTAGCCACATCTTCCATATGTGCTGATCCGCGCTCAAATTCATCTGTTTCAAAAATACTCATAATAATACTCTTTCAATAATTACTTCTTCTTACGACGACGAATAATATATTTGTCTGTCGATTTGTTCTTTCTTGTTTTGTAACCCTTCGTCGGCACACCAGAATAAGACACTGGATGACGACCACCAGAGGTACGACCTTCACCACCACCATGTGGGTGATCAACGGGGTTCATAACCACACCGCGAACGGTTGGACGAACACCCATCCAACGCTTACGACCGGCTTTACCCATATTGGTGTTCATGTGATCAGGGTTTGATACAGCACCGATGGAGGCCATACATTCCTGACGCACTTTGCGCAATTCGCCAGAGGCCAATTTAATCTGCGCATATCCTTGGTCACGACCGACAAGCTGTGCGTATGTTCCGGCGGAACGACACATCTGACCGCCTTTACCAGGCTTCAGCTCGATATTGTGGATGATCGTACCCATTGGCATGCCTTTTAAAGGCATCGCATTCCCAGGCTTGATGTCTGTCTTTGCATCCGCAATCACTTTGTCACCCGCTTGCAAACGCTGTGGCGCCAAGATGTAAGCTTTCTCTCCATCTTTATACTCAATCAAGGCGATGAACGCTGTACGGTTTGGATCATATTCCAAACGCTCAACTGTCGCTTCCTGACCAAGCTTGCTGTTACGCTTCCAATCAATCACACGGTATTTCTGCTTGTGACCGCCCCCTTTGTGACGACACGTAATGCGACCTGTATTGTTACGACCACCATTTTTCTTCTTTCCTTCAAGAAGAGTCTTCTCCGGCGCCCCTTTATGCAAGTCACTACGGTCTACCGTCACGAGTTGACGGGTCCCGGGTGAATTTGGTTTATAATTTTTTAATGCCATTTTTTCTTTTCCTTATGCTCATTCTCGGCGAAGCCGCCATAATTTTAATTCCTTGTTATACGCCTGTTCCAACGTCGATTGTTTGACCGTCTTTCAGCGTTACAATTGCCTTCTTCTCGTCACTGCGGAATGCTTTGATACCGCGGAAACGCTTTGTTTTACCCTTTTGAACCGATGTGTTCACTTTGGTCACATCAACTTTAAACAATGTCTCAACCGCTTGCTTGATGCGTGGCTTGGTTGCATCCAAAGGAACCTTGAATGTCACCTGACCAAACGCTGAGCCGTTGGTTGATTTTTCTGTCACAACCGGTGTGCGGATGATTTCGTACATCCACTCAGCGATTTCAACTTTTTCTTTTTTCTTCGCAGCCATTTTTCTTAGCCTTTCAATCTTTCCGTCAAATCAGCGACAGCATCCTTCGTCAGAACCAATGTATCGCGACGCATAATGTCGTAAACATTTGCCCCTTGTGATGGCAAAACATCAATCTTTGGCAAATTCGCACAACCACGCGCAAAGTTATTATCGATTTCTTTACCGCCAACGATCACCGCTGAGTCGATACCCATCTTCTTCATCGCAGCCGCCATTGGCTTTGTTTTATGATCTTTAGCCTTCGCATCATCTAAAATGATCAACTTGCCTTCTTTGGCTTTCACCGACAAAGCAGACTTCATCGCGAGTTGCTTCAAACGACGCGGTAAATCTGTTGCGTGTGAACGAACGCGAGGTCCGTGCACAACACCACCACCGCGGTCAATGTTACGTTTTAGGTCACCTGCACGGGCGCGGCCTGTTCCTTTTTGTGCAAAAGGCTTCTTGCCTGTACCAGACACTTCAGAACGCTCTTTCGCCTTGTGGTTACCCGTCTGACGCTTGTTCAACTGATATTTCACCATCTGATGAATCACGTCTGCTTTTGGCTCAATACCGAACACATCTTTGTTCAATGTAATGTCGCCAGCGGCTTTATTTTCTAATGTTTTTACTTCCATTTTCATGACTTAGCCCTCCGCCTTTTCTTCGTTAGCGGCTTCTTGTTGTTCTGGAGCCTGATCTTCGACTTTTTCAGCACCACCAATCACAGCCAATGGCTTTGGCGCTTCATCCGGCGCTTTACGCTTCACAGCGTCCGTTACCACAACCCAACCGGAACGTGGTCCAGGGACAGCACCCTTCACCAAGATCAAATTATCGTCTTCGTCGATCATCGCGACTTCAAGGTTCTGCGTTGTGACACGCTTGTTACCCATTTGACCGGCCATTTTCTTGCCTTTGAAAACCTTACCAGGATCTTGACACTGACCCGTTGAACCGTGTGCACGGTGAGATACAGACACACCGTGTGTCGCGCGCATACCGCCAAAGTTGTGACGCTTCATCGCACCGGCAAAACCTTTACCTTTTGATGTTGCACACACATCAACTTTTTGACCAACAACAAAGTGTGACGCAGACGCTGTTGCGCCCACCTCAGCCAAGTTCTCAGCATCAACGCGGAACTCAACAACTTTTTTCTTTGGCTCAACTTTTGCTTTTGCGTAAACATTGCGCATCGCTTTTGATGTGCGATTGATCTTTGCTTTACCGGCACCCATTTGAACCGATGTGTAACCATCTTTTTCTTCGGTGCGCTGACCCACCACTTGGCAGTCCTCAACGCGCAAAACAGTCACAGGAATCTGCTGCCCATCTTCGGTGAAGATCCGCGTCATCCCTTCTTTCTTTGCAATTAATCCAGTTCTCATTTTCTTTTCCTTTCTAGAGGAGGACTGTTAGGCCCTCATAGACAATTTAAAACTTTCGTTATGCGGCCATCTGACCAATTTTAATTTCAACATCAACACCCGCAGCCAAATCCAATTTCATCAACGCATCCACTGTCTGTGGTGTTGGGTCAACAATATCGATCAAGCGCTTGTGCTTGCGCATTTCAAAATGCTCCATTGAGCTTTTGTCAACGTGCGGCGAACGCAAAACCGTGTAACGGCTGATCTTTGTCGGCAACGGAATAGGACCGCGTACACCAGCACCGGTTCTTTTCGCTGTACCCACAATTTCAGATGTCGAAGCATCCAAAATGCGGTGATCAAAAGCCTTTAGGCGAATTCTAATTGTTTGTGCATCCATAATTTTATCCTTTATCTCATCCCTTTTTAATTACAAGGCGTACATGAGCCTAAAAATCTCACCTCTATTTTTCCAACTGCAGGATCATAAGGTTGTATTTCAATAGAACCTCCATGGTCTCTTTGTCTGGCAGCAACCTCCCCCATCGCAGCATCTAGTCTCTCAGTAGCTAAGTCAAAATCACTCATCCTTGTCTCTTCGCCAGAAAAAGGGTTATCTACAGCTCTAACCATAGCTTACCCAGCCAACTTTTCTTTTACTTCATCAGCAATCTGCTGTGGCACAGCCTCATAGCTATCAAAAACCATTGAGAATTGCGCACGACCAGAAGACATCGAACGAAGCGGATTAATGTAACCAAACATATTGGCAAGCGGTACCGCCGCTGTAATCACTTTCGCGTTACCACGATCTTCCATTGAAGACACCTGACCACGACGAGAGTTCAAATCACCAATAATGTCACCCATATATTCTTCCGGTGTCACCACTTCAACCTTCATCATTGGCTCAAGCAGTTGAGGACCGGCTTTTTGCATCGCTTCTTTAAAAGCGGAACGCGCCGCAATCTCAAACGCCAATGCAGAAGAGTCAACATCGTGATATGCACCATCATAAAGCTCGACCTCGATATTAATCACCGGGAAGCCCGCGATAATACCGGTTTCTTTCGCCATCACGATCCCTTTTTCAAAACCAGGGATATATTCTTTAGGAATGTTACCGCCAACAATTTTATTGATGAAGTTATAGTCTGGCTTTTCACCATCATCATTGGCAACTGCTGGGCGCAATTTGAATTGCGCGCGCGCAAACTGACCAGAACCACCAGACTGTTTCTTGTGCGTGTAATCAACATCAGATTCACGTGTAATTGTTTCACGATACGCCACCTGCGGCGCACCAATATTCGCTTCCACTTTAAATTCACGCTTCATACGATCGACGAGAATATCCAAGTGCAATTCGCCCATACCAGCAATAATTGTCTGACCTGATTCATGGTCCACTTTCACGCGGAATGATGGGTCTTCTGCTGCCAAGCGCTGAAGCGCTGTTGACATTTTCTCTTGGTCGGCTTTTGATTTTGGCTCAACCGCAATCTCAATAACCGGCTCTGGGAATTCCATACGCTCAAGAACCACTGGGTTCGCTGCGTCACAAAGTGTATCCCCTGTTGTTGTGTCTTTCATACCAACGAACGCGACGATGTCACCAGCATGCGCTTCGGATAATTCCTCACGGTTGTTGGAGTGCATGAGAAGCATACGACCCACACGCTCACGCTTGTCTTTCACTGAGTTTTGAACATAAGAACCCGATTCAATTTTACCGGAATAAATACGTGCAAATGTCAGCGAGCCAACAAATGGGTCGTTCATGATTTTGAACGCCAAAGCGGCAAATGGTTCATCATCAGAAGGCTTACGATTTTCTTCTTCATCAGAATCAATTTTCACACCTTTTGTCTCACCGATATCCAATGGTGATGGTAAGAAATCAACAACAGCATCCAACATAGGTTGAACACCTTTGTTCTTAAACGCAGAACCACACATCACAGGAACGAAGTCACCCGCGATTGTTCCCTTACGGATACAGGCTTTTAATGTTTTCTCATCAGGCTCTGTGCCTTCAAGGTACGCTTCCATCGCCGCATCATCTTGCTCAACCGCTAGCTCAACAAGCTTCTCACGATATTCAGCAGCTTTATCAGCCAAGTCAGCGGGGATGTCTTCTTCTTTGAAAGAAGCACCAAGCTGTTCACCGTCCCAAACAATCGCCTTCATTTTTACGAGGTCGATGTTACCGGCGAAATCATTTTCCGCACCGATTGGCAATTGAATTGGAAGAGGCACACAACCCAAACGGTCTACCATCATGTCGAGACAGTTATAGAAGTCCGCACCAATTTTATCCATTTTGTTCACGAAACACATACGTGGCACTTGGTACTTGTCACCTTGACGCCATACTGTTTCTGTTTGTGGCTCAACACCAGCATTCGCATCGAACACCGCGATCGCACCATCAAGCACGCGCAATGAACGCTCAACTTCAATGGTGAAGTCAACGTGCCCTGGTGTGTCGATAATGTTCAAACGGAATTTTTCGCCGTCGAAGTTACCACCCGCTGGTCCAGGCCAGAATGTTGTTGTTGCCGCAGAGGTAATAGTAATACCACGCTCTTGCTCCTGCTCCATCCAGTCCATTGTGGCGGCGCCATCATGCACCTCACCAATTTTGTGAGACTTACCAGAGTAGTAAAGAATACGTTCGGTTGTTGTTGTCTTACCCGCATCAATGTGGGCCATGATACCGAAGTTTCTGTAATTCTTAATGTCGTATTCGCGTGCCATTTTTGTTTCTCTATTACCTTATAATTATTACCATCTGAAATGAGCAAAAGCTTTGTTGGCTTCTGCCATCTTATGTGTATCGTCACGTTTTTTTACGGCTGATCCGCGATCATTCGCTGCATCTAAAATTTCTGCTGCCAAACGCTCCACCATTGTGTTCTCACCGCGCTTACGGGCGGCATCAATAATCCAGCGGATAGCCAATGCTTGTGCACGGTCGCTACGCACCTCAACAGGAACCTGGTATGTTGCACCACCAACACGGCGGGAACGAACCTCAACCTGTGGGCGTACTTTACGAAGCGCTTTGTGGAAGACACGAAGACCTTGTGAACCACCCGTCGCTGCACCAGCGGCGGCTGTACCCTCTTCGCCTTCGGTTGTATCGTCAGTTGAAATGCCTTTACCTTTTTCATCCATGATGTCGATCGCACCATAAACGATGTTTTCAGCAACGGATTTCTTTCCATCTAACATGATGTTGTTCATGAATTTAGAAAGGACTAAATCCCCGAACTTAGGATCAGGGAGGATTTCTCTTTTTTCTGCTCTATGACGACGTGACATATTCTATTTCTCTTCTTAATTATTTCGGACGTTTCGCGCCGTAGCGTGAACGTGATTGTTTACGATCTTTCACCCCTTGCGTATCAAGCGATCCACGAATGATTGTGTAACGCACACCCGGCAAATCTTTCACACGACCGCCGCGCACGAGAACAACAGAGTGTTCTTGCAAGTTGTGACCTTCACCAGGGATATAACAAATAACTTCGAAACCAGTTGTTAGACGAACCTTGGCAACTTTACGCAGCGCCGAGTTCGGTTTCTTTGGTGTTGTTGTATAAACACGTGTACAAACACCGCGCACTTGAGGGTTGTGTTTCAACGCACGGTTTTTCTTCGATTTCATCGCTTTCTTCCCGCCAATGGCGCGAGGTTTACGAATAAGTTGTTGTATCGTTGGCATAAATTATGGCCTCTTCGTTTTATTCAATAATGTGGATGGGATAAATTTGAAGCGAGAGACAGGGTGGTCGGTTTACATTTCGCCAAAACCGAAAAATCTGCATATCACATCAAAACAGGAATTTGAGCTGCGTCTAACCGTTGGATTTCTTAGTGTTTTCAATCCTTGGGTTACAGCCAACCCATCCGATTCCTTAAATTTGGCCGGACTATAATGCCAAAAGCCTTGCTCCGTCAAGCATTTGTTTACCTTTTTTTAATTTTTTTTGAGCGGTAAGAAAACGCAGTGTTTCACGTGAAACAGTTTTGCCATAAATCAATAAAATCAACTATTTAGGAATAAATTCATAACAAGAAAATACAAGTTTATTTTTTATATTGCAAGATAAGTGGATTATTACTTGTTAACTAAAAATTAACATTTTATATGTAAAAAGCCTTTTCGGAGGAGAATAGATGACTGATAAATATATATCTGCCTATACAGCTATACAAAGTATTACCGATTTAAGAAATACTTTTCTTAGCGGCCATATTTACTCATACTTTGATTATGGC